>NZ_DAWBAJ010000049.1:0-15020 GCF_052306735.1 Dysosmobacter sp.
CTCCGTTCCGGAAACGCCCGCCGGCCAGGGGCAGACGCCGCCTGTGTCCCCCGCCCCGGAGGGGGAAGTCGCCGCCGGGGAAATCAGCCGGGAGGAGGCCCTGGCCATCGCTCTGGCCAACGCCGGGGTGCCGGAGGGGGACGCATACAACGTCAAAACCGAGACCGACAGCGACAACGGCGTCCCCCTCTACGACATCGAGTTCGAGACGGACTACGGCGACTACGACTTTGAGGTGGCCATGGCCGACGGACGCATCGTGGGGGCGGACTACGAGGTGGACGAGGAGTGGCTGGACGCCCTGGGCGGCTCCCCCGTCACGGCGGAAGAGGCCGCTTCCATCGTGGCCGGCAAGATCCCCGGCGCCAGCGCGGCGGACGTAAACATCTGGGAGGAGTCCGGCGACGGCCGGGGCCGCTACGAGGGAGAGCTGTTCCTGGATGGCATGGAATATGAGTTTGAAATCGATCCGCAGACAGGGCGGATCTTCGACTGGAACGCTGACCTGCGGGATTGATGCCCACAGCCTGCTGCAACATGCGGATTTGGCTGCAGGTACCGGAAACAGGCATCTGTCCTGCGGAGACCCCGGAATACTATACCGTCCAAGGGAAAACAGGTAAGGGAGTGTCCTATATGAGCATCCGAGAGGCACTGATCCATATGTTTACAGACGATCCCGTCAACTGGCTCAAATGGGCGCTGGTATTTGCCGTCCTGATCGGAGGGTATTTTGTCGCGGTCCCGCTGTATGGGAGACTCTCCCACGGTATGAGCTGGGAGCGCAAACGGGACATCGCCAGGAGCCGAAACCACATCATCAAAGCGTCGATCGTGAAGAAATGGCCATCCGGGGATGTGGGCCACTACAACTGGCACGCTACCTACCGTTATGCGCTCCAAGGCGAGGAGCGTAGGTACACTGCCTATTTCAAGCACCCGTCCGCGCCGCCCCTGTATCTGTATCTCTACTACATCAACGATCCCTGTAAACTCTTTTCCTGTGATGAATACCACTATCAGAACCACAAGGGACTGCTTCTTCTGCCGGTCATCTTCCTGCCCTGGATTTTGGCTCTGGTCGTCTTTGCCCTTTTGGGTGTGGAGCCGCCGCAAGCAATCTAAGAGAGGGAACCGCTGCTGGACGGCATGAAGTATGAATTTACAATTGCCCCACGGTTCTTCGATTGGAATGCCGGCTGGCAGGACTGGCTGGCACAGAAAAGCAACGGGGAGAAGGCACATATGCCTACTCCCCGTTACTTCATTTTGTTCTTTTTTAGGACGGTTCCTTGGGTGAGAGCCCCAGTTTGGTCTCCAGTTCCCGCATTTTGATCTCCGCCTCGTGCAGCGCCATGGACGGCGTTTTTTCCTGCCTGGTCACCATCTTGACCAGGAGCTCGGCCAGAATGGACGCATTCGTCCGCTCCAGCAGTTCCATGGCCCGCTCCAGCGTCTGGCCGGTAAATCCGGCCTTCTCCAGCTTCCGGCGTTCCTTATCCAAGCTCTTCATGGCCTTCGCCCCTCCATGCGCCTGGTTATTCGGCGATTTGGGACAGGGCCAGCAGAGCCTGGGCAGTCTGCACCCGAGTGGCCGCCTGGCCGGGGGCCAGGGCGCCGTCGAGCCCGGTGAGCACCCCGGCCTCCACCACCCAGGTCATGGCCTCCAGGGCGTAACCGGAGATCTGGGCGAAGTCTCCAAACTCACGAATAGCCATGCCGCCCTGGGCGGTGTCATAGCCCTCATGCCTGGCGTAGCGATAGAGCATGACCGCCAGCTGCTCCCGGGTGATGGGATCGTCCGGGCCGAACAGGCCGCCGCCGTAGCCGCCGGCGATCCCCTGAGAGGCGGCCCAGCGGACAGCCTCACCATAGGAGGCCGCCGGATCCACGTCGGAGAAGGTCATCAGGTAGTTTACCACCGGGCGGCCCTCCAGCGCCCACAGGGTCGCGACCGCCTCGCCCCGGGTCAGCGTTCCATTGGGATCAAAACGATCCGCGCTGATGCCGGCCATCAGGCCGCTGACACAGACATAGCGCACCGCCTGGACGTCCCGGGCATCCACATCGGTGAAGGGCAGGACGGACAGGGCCGCGCCGCCCACCTGATAGACGGCCACGGTGCCGGACACCTCGCAGGCGGCCAGCAGCAGGGCCTCGCCGGTGGGGCTGACGGAGGCGTCCAGGAACAGCAGGCCCTCGGGGGCCACGTCGCCGCCGGTGACCCACTTGTCCAGCTCCCCGTCCTCGTATTCCTCGGAGCCCTCCACCACGGAGGCAAAGTCCCGGGTGTTGATGTAGTTGACATACTGAGCGGAGGCGGGCTCGGTCACGTCATAGACCATGACGCCGCCGGTGCGCTCCAGGGCCACAAAGGCATAGGTACGGCCGTCCACCGTGCCCACGGTGACGCTCTCCGCCTCCGGCCCTTTCTTGCCGGAGCGGTCGTCCACCACGGCGTTGTCGTTGGAGCAGTTGTAGTAGTCGGGCAGGTACTGGGCGGTGAGGGCCTCGAAGTCGTCCCCGCTGGTAAACACCTCGGTCAGGCCGTCCGCACCAGCCTCATAGAGGGTGAAGGTGCGGCCGCCGAAGAGGTAGTCCTTACCGGTATCCAGACCGTCAAAATCCCCGCTCTTGAAAAAAACCACCTTGCCGGTGAGGCCGGAGTTCTCCGCTGTGATGGCCCCAGTGGGGGAGGTCACGCCCTCGTCACCGAAGTCCCGCTCGTCCTCATTGAGGTAAAAGGTGCCCAGATCCTCGTCCCCCCACTCCCGGGCGTCCCCCTCGTTGGCGGTGACCAGATAGGTTTTGCCCTCCGCCTGGAAGGCGGCGATGGCATCGGGCATCCGGATGCCCATGAGGCCGCCGTAGGTCTTGGGAGCGTAGGCGTCGTCCTTCTTGTCGATGTCGACGGGGGTGACGCCGTAGTCCTCAAAGCCCGCGGAGTAGATCCCGTCAAAGGTACGGGAGGTCAGATCCAGCACCGCGATGGCGTTGTTCTCCTGCAGGGTGATATAGGCCTTGCCGCCAGAGACGGCGATGTACTCTGGCTCCAGGTCGGTGGAGGGGTTCACGCCCTTCTTCAACACCACGCCGGAGGCCGCTAGCTCGTCCCGCCGGCCGTCAAAGGCGTCAAAGCCCACCACCTCACTGGTGAGAGCAGACACGTCCACCACGGTGACCGAGCCTCTGGGGTCGGCGATCCCGTCGCCGTACCCCTCCCGGGGCTCTCCCTCGTCGGCGGTAAGGACGGTGTCGTTGTCGGCAAAGGTCACCATGTCTGGCTGCACGCCGGTCTCCACCAGCCCTTTCAGGGTGAGGGTGCCGTCGGCATTACAGGTGAACAGGGCCACCCGGCCGGCGTCGTTGTACCCCTCCGCCTGAAGGGCGGCGGCCAGGGTGGTGCTGTCCGGAGAGATGGCCACGGAGGTCATGTCCCCATAGCGGAAGGAGCTGTCCGCCGCCTCCACCAGGGCCTTCACGTCAATGTCTGTGCCGCTGAGCCGGGCGACGGAGCTCCCGGCGGCGAGATTTTCCAGAGAAATGGCCGCCAGCAGGCCGCTCTGGCCGTTGATGGCGTAGGCAAAGCCGTTGGCCCGGTTGTAGGCCACGATTTCCATGACGCCGCCGTCCACGTTGAACTGGCCGGAGGTGTACCGGGCGATCTGGGTCAGGTTCAGGGAAGAATTACCGTTTTCATATCCGGCGGTGGCGGTGATGTCCGCCGCTGCCGCCGGCACTGCGGCGCCCAGCTGGAGCGCCAGAGCGAGGGCCAGGGCAATGGCCGCCGGCCTTCTTGCTTTTCTCATGCTGTTTCCTCCTGCGATTTTGTTTTGGACAGGGAGCCGGGTATCCTCCCAATTTAGATTAGTGTAATCCCAGCATTGTAAAATCCGAAAGTAGCGGCATGTAAATTCTTTGTAACCGCCTGCGGGCCGGAACGATACCTGGCCCGCAGGCGGCGCGCTTCACATAGATTTAGCGGTCTCTTCATGGAAACACCGTCGCGCACCGTGAGCGACGTTTGCTATACTGGATACGGATGCGGCAGGCATCGGTTGGGAGCGGCAGTATGGAGCACAGTTGCAAAAAGTCCGATCAAAGTCAACAGAGCATGATCAGCGCCGGTTTGCGCCCTTGTGGGGCGAACCGGCGCTGTTTTCATGGATGCCGCTTCCATGTATAAAAAACAGAAAGGCAGGCACAACGTATGCAGAAGACCTATGTGCTGGACGCCAATGTCCTCCTCCAGGCCCCCTACGCCCTGGAGTCCTTCGAGGACAACCACATCGTGCTGCCTCTGGCGGTACTGGAGGAGCTGGACACTCTGAAGGGGGCCGACGGCGAGGCGGGAAACAACGCCCGGCAGGCCCTCCGCTTCCTGGAGGACCTGCGGCTCCGGGGCGACTTGGTAAAAAGCGTGATCCTGCCCAGTGGAGGCACCGTGCGCCTGGAGGTCAACCATGTGGACGCGGCCCTCCCCCAGGGGATAGAGCCCGGCAGCCGGGCGGGAAGGGTGCTGAAGGTGTGCCGGGGCCTCATGGACGAGGGGACGCCGGTGACGCTGGTGAGCCGGGACATGGTCGCCCGCATCCGGGCCCAGATGATGGGGGTGCCAGCGGAGGACTTCACCACTGACCGGCTACCGGACGGCGCCCAGCCCTACACCGGGCGGACGGAGGTCTATATCCCAGACGGTCTGCTTACGACCTTTAAGAAAAAAGGGGCGCCAGCGGAGGAGCTCTATACCGTGGACGGTGCGGGGGAGCGGAAGCCGGTTTCCTTGACCGAGAATCAGTTCGTCCTTCTGCGCTCGGATACCGAGCCGAAAAAGACCATGCTGGGCCGCCTCCGGGGGGGGGACGGGTGACCGCCCTGCGCTTTGGCGGCGTCCGCCCATTCGGCGTCAAGCCCCGGAGCGTAGGCCAGCAATTTATGCAGGAGGCCCTGCTGCTGCCGGCGGAGGAGGCGCCCCTGGCCATCATCCAAGGGCCGGCGGGCACCGCCAAGACCTTTTACGCCCTGGCTGCAGGGCTGGAGCAGGTGCTGGAGGCGGAGGAACGGCCCTATCGGAAGATTCTGGTGTGCCGCCCCAATGCCCAGTTTGACGCGGACATCGGTTTTCTCCCGGGCAGTGAGCAGGAGAAGATCTCCCCCTCATGCGGCCTATCGTGGACAACCTGGAGATCCTGCTGGACCTGGAGGGGAAGAAAAAGGAGCGGCGCAGCGAGGAGGAGCTGCGGGGGCGCATTGACTACCTCTTTGACACCGGCGTCATCGCTGCCGAGGCCATGAACTTCATGCGGGGCCGCTCCATCACCGATACCTGGCTCATCATCGACGAGGCCCAGAACCTCACCCCCCGGCAGGTCAAGGGCATCATCACCCGGGTGGGAAAGGGCACCAAGGTGGTGCTGCTGGGGGACCCGGCCCAGATCGACCACCCCCTGCTGGACACCCGGAGCAACGGATTGACCTATGCCAGCGCCCGCATGAGGGGTAGCCCCCTGTGCGTCCAGCTGACCATGCTCCCCGACGAGTGCCAGCGCTCCCCCCTGGCCCTGGACGCGGCGGTACGGATGTAAATGAGGGCAGAACTTACATAGCACGGCAGACAAGAAAATTTATTTACATTTTACAGGACTTTGGAAGAAGAATTTACATCCCGGTGGTACACTGTGCCTGTGTGAGCGAGAAACCGACACCATCATAGGGAGGAAAATATGCTATGAGTATCGCACAGAAGCAGACTGCCACACAGTCGCAAAAGCTGATGATCTTTGTCCTGTCCATGTCCCTGTACGGGCTGGCCACCCTGTTCACCGAACTGATCCCCGAGTTCCAGGTGGGGGTCGTGGAGTTCTCCGTGGAGTACTTCCTGTTCATCCCCCTGACCCTGGCCATGCTGTTCGACCCCCTGTCCGCCGCTTTGGGCGCCGCCACCGGCGAGCTGGTGTTCAGCGAGATCATGCTGGGCCAGTTCGGCGGCCTGGGCGAGCTGGAGAAATTCCTCACCGTCACCATCGGCGTGTACATTGCCGGCCGGCTGGTGAAGGATCCCAAGAACCGCGCCATGGTGGGCGTGGCCGCCATCACCGGGACCGCAGCCCAGCTGTTGATGGGCACCGTGGTGGACATTCTGAAGGTCCAGCTGGCGGTGGAGGACTTCGAGGCCGTGGCCGGCCTTCCTGAGAGCGTGTTCGCCACCGAGGGCTTTGCCTTCCTCAATGACCTGCTGTTCTCCGGGATCCTGTTCTGCCTGCTGCCCACCCTGTACCTGGTGCCCAAGCTGTACGGCAAGATCGAGCCCCTGCTGGGTATGGCCCCCCATACCCCGGAGAGCGCCGTCAGCGGTATCAGCCCCAAGGCTCTGATCGTGTGCGCCGTCGGCTTTGTGTGCGCCATCGTAGCCGAGCTGGCCGCCACCGCCGGCATGTCCCTCATCGACTGGGAGGCCGAGTGGGCCGAGAGCGGCACCGCCCTGGCTGTGGGCATGGTAGCGGCCGCCGCGGTGGCCATCATCGCCCTGCTGGTCATCAAAAAGAACGCCGGGAAAAAGGCCGCGGTGAACTGACATGAACGCGGTTGAGATCGACGGCCTGACCTATACCTACCCAGGCGCCCCTCAGCCCACCCTGAAAGAGATCTCCCTTCAGATCGAGAAAGGGGACTTCCTGGCGGTCGTTGGCAACAACGGCTGCGGGAAGTCCACTTTGTGTAAGGTCCTCAACGGCCTGATCCCCCACTTTATCACGGGGACCATGGAAGGGAGCGCCCGGGTGTGCGGCCTGAACACGCTGGAGTACGACGTGGGCGCCCTGGCCCAAAAGGTGGGCTATGTGTATCAGGACTTTGAAAACCAGATCGTCCGGCCCACCGTGCTGGACGACGCCTCTTACTCCTGCCTGAACTACGCCTTCCCCGACTACCTGGAGCGGGGCAGGACTGCTTTGCGGCAGTGCGGTCTGGAGGGCAGGGAGGAGGAATATGTCTGGCAGCTCTCCGGCGGCCAGACCCACCTGCTGGCCCTGGCCGGCGCGGTGTCCCTCCAGCCGGACATTCTGATCCTGGACGAGCCCATCGCCCAGTTGGACCCCATGCACGCCGACCGGATCTATGAGGTCCTCCGGGACTTGAATGAGAACCACGGCAAGACCATCCTCGTCATTGAACACCATACCGAGTACATCGCCGACTTCTGCAAGCACGTGATGCTCATGAGGGACGGCCAGGTGCGCTGGATACTGCCCACGGAGAATGCCCTCCAGCGGGTGGAGGAGCTGGAGGAATGCAACATCTTCCCGCCCCAGGTGACCCAGGCGGCCCACCGGCTGCGGAGGGCAGGCCGTCTCCCGGCGGACATCCTCCTGCCCACCACCGTGGAGGGAGGAAAAACCGCCTTCGCCGGACTGCATTATATCTCCCGGGAACGTCCGGCGCCAGCTGTCCCAGACGGAGAGAGCGCAGTCTCCTTCCAGGACGTATCTTTGGCCTACCGCTCGGTAAAGGGGGAGCCCCACACCGTGTTCGACGGCCTGAACCTGAACATACGGAAGGGGGAAAAGGTGGCCCTCATCGGCTCCAACGGGGCGGGCAAGTCCACCCTCATGAAGCTGATGGTGGGTCTGCTGAAGCCCAATTCCGGCACAGTTTCCCTCTTTGAGGAGGCCATTGGGGACAAAAAGGCCGAGGATCTGTCCCGGCAGATCTCCCTGGTGTATCAAAACCCGGAGGAGATGTTCATCAAGGACTCCATCCGCGCCGACATCGCCTATGCCATGGAGGTGCGGAACGTCCCGGAGTGGGAGAAACGCACCGGGGAGCTGCTGGAGCGGTTCCGGCTGACAGAGCTGGCAGACCGGGACGGTCGCCTCATGTCCGGCGGGCAGATGCGCCGGGCCAGCCTGGCCATCGGGATCGCTTTGAATCCCGGCATTCTGCTGCTGGATGAACCCACCGCCAACCTGGACATCGCCACCCGGCGGGAGATCATGGCCGTTCTGGACGACATGAAGGACATCATTCAGACCGCCGTCATCGCAACCCATGACATGCAGCTGGTGTGCCAGTGGGCGGAGCGGATCATCGTGCTGCGGGGCGGGCGTGTGGTGGCCGACGGTGCCCGGGACGCGATCTTTGCCCGGAGCGGCATCGTGGAGCAGGTGGGCATCCGCCCGCCGGAGATCTTCTCCATGGCGCAGGCCTTAGACAGACGGGCCATGTGCTATACCATTGACGAGTTCCTGTCATCCTTTCAGGAGGTGTGACCGCTGTGGAAAAATTGACTGCCAAACTCTCGGAGAGCATTCTGGATAAGCTCTCCATGGACTTCCTGCGCAATCAGGTGCTGAAGAACGCCTATGGCAACGATGACACCGTGATCGCCGGCCTGGACCCCCGAATCCTGCTGGCCTGGTATCTGTTCTTCGGCCTGGTGCCCTGGTTCGTGAGCGACATTCCCTTCCTGCTGGGGTGCTTCCTGCTGGTGATGGGCACCACCATCCTGGCCCGGGTGGCGGGGCTGGTGCTGTTCCTCTTTGCCCTGGGGGTGTTCTCCCAGACGGGGTATCTGTTCCTGGTGACGCTGCTCTTTGGAGGCGACGCCTCCGCCATTGCCCCGCTGCTCATCCTCACGTTGAAGGTTGCGACCATCTCCCTGGCCTCGGTGACGGTATTCTCCGGGCTGGACCCGGACAAGCTGTCCAACGGCCTCATGTGGTACGGCTGCCCGGAGCGGCTGAGCTTCTCCATCTCCTATGCCTACCGGATGCTGCCCATGCTGATGGAGGAGTTCCAGAATGTGCTGCTCTCCTACCGCCTTCGGGGCAATCCCCCGGCTCACGAGACCTTCGGCGGCAAGGTGAGGTATCTGATTTATCAGGTGAAGATCATCATGCAGTCCTTCTACCCCCTGATGCTCAACACCGCCAAGCGCTCCCGCACCACGGTGGAGGCCCTGGAGCTGCGGGGCTACCGGTACGCGGCGGTGAACAAGTCCGTGAAAAAGATCAAGCTGGCCGCCCTGAAGGTCACTTATAACGATGGACTGTTCCTGGCCATCTCCTTCCTGGTGGTGGCGGTGGCCGTCCTGATCTCCACACTGCTGTAAGAAAGAAGGTCATTTCTCTTGCGCCTGGATTTTCACACCCACGGGAAGCTGGCCAAAAAGCTCCCATTTTCCACCGCCTACACCGACTGGCTCTTCGGCGAGGCCAGACGGGCCGGACTGGACGCCCTGTGCTTGACGGAGCACTTCAACACCCTCCAGTTTGCCGATGTGTACGGCTACATCGCCTCGGTGAGCCGAAGGATCGGGGACACCCTGGAGCTGGAGAACGGCCTGCGCGTCTTCCCCGGCATGGAGACGGATGTGGCGGAGGGCGGTCATATCCTGTCCATCGGGCCCCTGGAGGCCATTTTGGAGCTGAACCGCCGGCTGGAGCCTCACAAGGAGAAGGGGGACTTTCTGCCCTTCTCCCGGCTCATGGAGCTGTTCGGGCAATACCCGGTGCTGGTGGGCTGCGGCCACCCCTTCCGCGCCGGCGGCCATGTGCCCGAACTGCCGGAGGAGCAGCTCCGCCGCCTGAAATTTCTGGATTTGAACGGAAAGGACCTGGCTCTTGACCGGGAGAGGACGGAGCGGCTCACCCATGACCTGGGGAAAAAGCTGGGCATCCCTGTGGTGTCCGGCAGCGACACCCATCAGGCGGTGCAGTACGGCTGCGTCACCACGGTCTTTGAACGGGAGGTGGACACCGTCCCCGCCCTCTATGGGGAGATGACAGCCGGCCGCTACGCCATTGATCTCTCCGACACCGCCACCTTCCAGGTGCGCACCGCCTGTCTGCTGAAGCGGTCCTTGAAGGAGATCCATGCCCTGGGAGGCGACTACGTGGCCATTCTGACCCGGGAGGCCACCGCATGACCGCCCTGACGGATTCCCTGGCGGAGGGGGCCGTCCAGACGGTATTGGAGGCGGGGGAACTGCTGACCGATCCCGCCGCCGTTCAGAGCATCCGCTCCAAGGGCGAAACGGACTATGTGACCAATGTAGACCTGGCGGTACAGGCGTTTCTGCGGAAGCGTCTGGCCGCCCTGGCCCCGGATGTCCAGTTTATGGGAGAGGAGCAGGACAATACGGGGCTGGACTGGAGCCGCCCCTGCTGGATCCTGGATCCGGTGGACGGCACCACCAACCTGATCCACAGCTTCCGGCACAGCGCCATCTCCTTGGCTCTGGCGGAGGGTGGACAAGCTGTCTTTGGTGTGGTATACAATCCTTATACGGAGGAGTGCTTCACCGCCCGCCGGGGCGGCGGAGCGCTCCGAAACGGAGTCCCGATCCACGTCAGCGATGTCTCCCGGCTGGAGGACAGCCTCCTGTCCACGGGCACCGTTCCCGGCCGGCGGGATCTGGCGGACATGGCGTTTCGCCAGATGCGGGCGCTGTATGACCGGTGCCAGGACATCCGGCGGACGGGCTGTGCCAGCCTGGAACTGTGCGATGTGGCCTGCGGACGGCTGGAGGGCTATGTGGAGCTGTCTCTCCAGCCCTGGGACTACGCCGCTGGAATGCTCATCGTGGCGGAGGCCGGGGGACAGGTTACCGCTCCTGGCGGCGCCCCCCTCTCTCTGGCGGAGGGTGGGCCTCTGCTGGCCTCCAATGGGCGGCTCCACGGCGCGCTGCAAACAATTTTGAAAGAATGAGGGTTTCGTCATGGACCTGCGCCTTCCCGCCGCCGCTGGGGAACTGACCCGGGCGGAGCAGAAGATCCTGGATTATATCAACACCAACACAGATACCTTCCTGTTTTCGTCCATTGGGCAGCTGGCGGAGCGGCTGGAGCTCTCCGACGCCACGGTCTCCCGCTTCGCCCGCCATGTGGGTTGCCGGGACTTCAAGGCGCTGAAATCTCTGGTGCTGGAGCAGTCTCCCGGCCCGGCGGTAAAGCTGACGGCCACGCTCAGTCAGGGGGATCATTTCTCCCCCCAAGCCTGGCTGGAGCGGCAGCGGGCATACTTGGAGAAGACCATACAACAGCTCTCCACCGGGGAATTTGACCGGGCGGTGGAGGCTCTCTGTTCTGCCCGGCGGGTGTTTCTTCACGGAAAAAACGCCTCCGCTTCCATGGCACAGCTGCTCCATTTCCGCCTGCGGCGGCTGGGCTTACAGGTATCTCTCCTTCCCTCCGGCGGCTCTGAACTGCTGGAAGGGCTTTCCCAGGTCGGCGCAAAAGACCTGGTGGTTCTGTTCAGCTTCTCCAAACTCTCCCGGGAGGGCCGCGTCCTCCTGGAGCACAGTCGGGCCGCCGGTTACCGGACGCTGGCCTTTGTAGGGCGCACCTGCCTGCCCGCGGAGGAGCGGGCGGACATCAGCCTCTTTGCCTACCGGGGGACAGAGAAGGAGTATCACTCTATGGCAGCTCCCGCCGCCCTGCTGGATGCTCTGGCAGTCGCTGTGGCGGAACGGTTGGGAGACGAAGGTACGCAGCGTCTCCAGTCGCTGCACCGGATGAAAAAGGACTATTTTCCAGACGGATGAACGCATCCCCCATGCCCGCACATGGGGGATGCGTTCATTTTCCAGGATGATGCACAAATTTTACACGCATTTTACTGCGCCGCGGTAGTGGGCGCAAGCCGGCTGTGATATGGTAGATTAGGATTATTTTATATATTCCGCGCATGGGCTTGCGCTGCCTGCGCACCACATCTGAAAAGGAAGGATCTGCTGCTATGAAACGCGCGGTTTTATCTGTATGTATCCTGGCATTGGCATTGATTCTGACAGCCTGCGGTCCGACGCCGTCTGACAGTGCAGTCTCCACCGGCGATTCCGCCAGCGGAGATCACGCCTTCGACTATGGCGGTGACGTGACGCTGCGCATTCTCTCCGGCTCGGAGAACCAGGAGCTGGAGGGCATCCTGGATGACTTCGCCCGGGAGCGGGGCGTGAACATCGAGATGGAGTACCAGGGCTCCCTGGACATCATGCGCACCCTCCAGGGAGAGCGCATCGACTACGACGCGGTGTGGCCGGCCAGCAGCCTATGGCTCACCGCCGGAGACACCCAGTACCGAGTAAAGCACGCCCAGTCCATCTCCATCACCCCGGTGGTCTTCAGCATCCGACAGAGCCTGGCGGAGGAGCTGGGCTTTGTGGGCCGGGAGGTGTCGGTCAGCGACCTGCTCTCCGCCATCCAGTCTGGGAAGCTGAACTTCTGCATGACCTCCGCCACCCAGTCCAACTCCGGGTGCAGCGCCTACATCGGCTTTCTCTATGCCCTGCTGGGCAATCCAGATGTGATCACGTCGGAGAGCCTCCAGACCCCCGGCCTCTCGGAACAGATCACCCAGCTGCTCTCCGGCGTAGACCGGTCCTCCGGCAGCTCCGACTGGCTGAAGGACCTATTTCTCACCGGCGGCTATGACGCCATGGTGAACTATGAGTGTCTGATCATCAGCGCCAACCAGGAGTTGGAGGCGCGGGGCGAGGAGCCCCTGTATGCCGTCTACCCCTATGACGGCCTCTCTATCGCGGACTCCCCCCTGGGCTATGTGGACAACGGGGATACTGAGAAGGAGCAGGCTTTTCTGGATCTGCAGGAATACCTGCTTTCCGACGAGGTTCAAAACGAGATCCAGCGCACCGGTCGCCGCACCGGCTACGAGGGGGTGTCGGCAGAAAACCGGGATGTGTTCCGCGCCGACTGGGGTATCCAGCCCGACCGGGTGCTCTCTCCTATTCGGATGCCCTCCACCGATGTGCTGATGGAGTGCCTGAGCCTATACCAGACAGAGTTCCGCAAGCCCTCCCTCACGGTCTACTGTCTGGACTACTCCGGAAGTATGGAGGGAACGGGCCGGGAACAGATGGTGGAGGCCATGAGCCAGATCCTGATTCAGGAGAACGCAGAGCAAAATCTGCTCCAGGCTTCGGAACACGAGGTCAATATCCTCATCCCCTTTGAGGGCTACCCCCGGGACGTCTACACCGCCGTTGGGAACGGAGAGGAGCTGGAAGCCCTCTATACTCAGGTGGAGGCGGAGGAGGCCGTGGGCGGCACCGACATCTATTATGCCGCCATGGAGGGCCTGCGGCAGCTGAAAAACTACGACCTGAGCCAGTACACCCCTGCCATCATCCTGCTGACGGACGGGGTGTCTGACGGGAGTTTTTCCGACTTCCGAGATGGCTACGAGGCCTTCGGGGCGGATGTGCCGGTGTTCTCCATCATGTTCGGCTCCGCCAATCCCACCCAGCTGGAGGAGCTGGCGGAACTGACCCACGCCCGGGTCTTCGACGGGCGGGAGGACCTGATCGGGGCCTTCCGCAGCGTGAAGGGGTACAACTGAGATGAAGAAAGGACAGCTACGGCAACTGGTACTGTCGCTGGGCGTGGGAATTGCAGTCTTTTTGGTTCTGGCCCTGGGCCTGCGCTGGAATTTCCTGTTCAGCGCCGCGCTGGGGGTGGGAATTTATCTGGGCCTTTGGTTTCTGCTGACCCCCAGGGCGGACCCCATCACCCTCTATTTCGCCCAGCGGCCAGACGGCGGCGAGATGCAGGCCCTGATGGAGGAGGCGGAGCGGGATCTGAAGGCCATCCGGTCGGCCGCCGGCCGCATTACGGACGTCCGGACCCATGAGGACGCCCTGGCCCTCACGGAGACGGGGGATCGCCTCTACTGCTATCTTCGGGAGCATCCGGAGAAGATCCCGTCGGCCAACCGCTTCCTAACCTACTATCTGGACACGGTGGGCCGGATCCTGGGGCAGTATGTGAAGTTCCAGGATGCCGGGCTGGGGACTTCCGAGGTGCGGGAGTTCCAGCGGAAGGTGCGGGCCATTCTGCCCAAGCTGAAGACTGGGTTCGAGGAACAGCTCAGCCAGTTGATGGCCTCGGAGCGGTTTGACGCGGAGGCGGACATGAAGGTCATGGAGAGCCTGCTGAACACGGAGGGATTCCAATGGAAAGCAAATCAAAATGGATCGGTCTGATCATCCTGCTGGTTGTCATCGGGGCGGCGGCGGTCTATCTGCTGCTGGGCGGCGGCCCCCGGCCGGAGCCAACCGTTCTGCGGGGCTATGTGGGGGGAGAGAAGATCGGCCTGCTGGAGGACGAGGCGGTACAGGATGTCCTGGAGCGGGACTACGGGCTCACCCTGGACTATGCCAAGGCGGGCTCCCTGGACATGGTCACGGCGGATCACGAGGGCCGGAATTTCCTCTTTCCCTCCAGCCAGACCGCCCTGGAGTATTACCAGCAGCTCTACGGCGCGCCGGGCAAGAGCCAGATCGTGTTCAACACCCCCATCGTCCTCTATACCCACCGGCCCATCCTGGAGGCGTTCCAGAAAGAGGGGCTGGTGACGGAGCGGGATGGGGTGTACTATATGGATATGGCCGGCCTGGTGGCGGAGATCGAGGCGGGCACCGCCTGGGCGGACCTGGGGCTCCCGGAGCTCTACGGCACCGTGGCTGTCAACACTACCGACCCCGTGCGCTCCAACTCCGGGAATATGTTCGCGGGGCTGCTGGCCAATGTGCTGTGCGGCGGGATGGCAGATGAGGACAGCGTGGAGGCTGTGCTGCCCCGGCTGAAAGCCATCTTCGAGAAACTTGGCTATATGGAGGCGTCCTCCTCCGACCTCTTCGACCAGTTTCTCAAGACCGGCATGGGGGCCAAGCCCATGATTGCTGGCTATGAAAATCAGCTGCTGGAGTTCGCCGTGGAGAATCCGGAGGACTGGGAGCAGTTGAAGGATGACATCGTGCTGATTTACCCCACTCCCACCGTCTGGTCCTCCCATATCTACATCGCGCTGGACGAGGCGGGGGAGGCGGGCATCGACGCCCTGCTGGACGAGGAGGTCCAGCGCCTGGCCTGGGAAAATCACGGCTTCCGCACTGAGGTATCCGGCACGGACGCCGACGAAAACCACTTCGGCGTCCCCCACCTGGCCGCGGAGATCACCCAGGTGGCCGCCATGCCCAGCTACGCCGCCATGGAGAAGATCAT
>NZ_DAWBAJ010000050.1:0-14445 GCF_052306735.1 Dysosmobacter sp.
GAGATGACCGACGTTCTGCGGGAGTTCCCGGAGCTGAAGGACCCCCGCACCGGCGAGTCCTTGATGAAACGGACGGTGCTGATCGCCAATACCTCCGATATGCCCGTGGCCGCCCGTGAGGCCTCCGTCTACACCGGCATTACCATTGCGGAGTATTTCCGGGATATGGGCTACGACGTGGCCGTCATTGCCGACTCTACCTCCCGCTGGGCCGAGGCCCTGCGTGAGATGTCCGGCCGTTTGGAGGAGATGCCCGGCGAGGAGGGTTACCCCGCATACCTGGCCTCCCGTCTGGCCCAGTTCTACGAGCGCGCCGGCTCTGTGGAGTGCATCGGCTCCGATGAGCGCCGGGGCAGCCTCACCGCTGTGGGCGCCGTGTCGCCTCCCGGCGGTGACCTCTCCGAGCCGGTCTCCCAGGCCACCATGCGCATTGTGAAGGTGTTCTGGGCCCTGGATTCCTCCCTGGCCTATAAGCGCCACTTCCCGGCCATCAACTGGCTCAACTCCTACTCGCTGTATCTGGATTCCCTGAAGCCCTGGTTCGACGAGAACCTGGGGCCGGAGTTCATGAATAACCGCACCCGTGCCATGACGATCCTCCAGAATGAGGCCAGCCTCAACGAGATCGTCCAGCTGGTGGGCAAGGACGCCCTGTCTCCCGCCGACCAGCTGACGCTGGAGGTGGCCCGGATGATCCGGGAGGACTTCCTGCAGCAAAACGCCTTTACCGACATCGACGGCTACTCCAGCTATGACCGCCAGGAGAAGCTGCTGGCCATGATCCTGGAGTATGAGGATCTGTGCCGGGAGGCCATTGCCAAGGGCGCTGCGGTGACCGCCCTCTTCGCCATTCCCGCAAGAGAGAAGATCGGCCGCGCCAAGAGCGTTCCCGTGGACGAGTACGTCCAGGCATACAGCGATATCCGCGCGGAGATGGCGCAGCAGATCCAGGATGCCGCCGCGCAGGGAGGTGAGAACGGATGATTCGTGAATATAAAACCGTAGAGGAAATCGTCAGTCCTCTGATGATGGTTCGTATGGTGGAGAACGTCACCTACGACGAACTGGTGGAAGTGGAGCTCCATGACGGCTCCGTTCGCCGGGGCAAGGTGCTGGAGGTCAACGGCGACACCGCCGTGGTCCAGCTCTTTGAGTCCGCTGCCGGCATCAACCTGGCGGACGCCAAGGTCCGCTTCCTGGGCCACCCCCTGCAGCTGGGCGTCTCCAGCGATATGCTGGGCCGCGTTTTCAACGGCATGGGCCAGCCCATCGACGGCGGCCCCGACATCCTGCCGGAGGAGTACAAGGACATCAACGGCCTGCCCATGAACCCGGCGGCCCGTGACTACCCCAACGAGTTCATCCAGACCGGTGTTTCCACCATCGACGGACTGAACACCCTGGTCCGTGGCCAGAAGCTGCCCATCTTCTCCGGCTCCGGCCTGCCCCACGCCAACCTGGCGGCTCAGATCGCCCGCCAGGCCAAGGTGCTGGGGGACGACGGATCCAACTTCGCCGTGGTGTTTGCCGCTATCGGCATCACCTTCGAGGAGTCGGAGTTCTTCGTCAGTGAGTTCCGGCGCACCGGCGCCATTGACCGTACGGTGCTCTTCTCCAACCTGGCCAACGACCCCGCTGTCGAACGTATCAGCACACCCCGTATGGCCCTGACCGCCGCAGAGTACCTGGCCTTTGAAAAGGGTATGCACGTGCTGGTCATCATGACCGATATCACCAACTACGCCGAGGCTCTGCGTGAGGTCTCCGCCGCCAAGAAGGAGGTCCCGGGCCGCCGCGGCTTCCCCGGCTACCTGTACACGGACCTGGCGACGCTTTACGAGCGGGCCGGCCGCCAGCTGGGCAAGCCCGGTTCCATCACCCTGATCCCCATTCTGACCATGCCTGAGGATGACAAGACCCATCCCATCCCCGACCTGACGGGCTATATCACCGAGGGGCAGATCATCCTCAGCCGCGAGCTCTACCGCAAGGGCATCCATCCCCCCGTGGACGTTCTGCCGTCTTTGAGCCGTCTGAAGGATAAGGGCATCGGCGAGGGCAAGACCCGGGAGGATCACTCCGGAACCATGAACCAGCTCTTTGCCGCGTACTCCACCGGTAAAGACAACAAGGAGCTCATGAGCATCCTGGGCGAGGCGGCACTGACCCCCACGGATCTGCTGTACGCCAAGTTCGCCGATGAGTTTGAAAAGCGCTACGTCAACCAGGGCTATGAGGAGAACCGCTCCATCGAGGAGACGCTGGATCTGGGCTGGGAGCTTCTGAGCATCCTGCCCAAGAGCGAACTCAAGCGGATCAAGCCCGAGTATATTGAGAAATACTGGCCGAAAAAAGACGAGCAGAAGTAAGGAGGGGTGACCAATGGCGAATATCACGGTGAACCCCACCCGTATGGAACTCACCCGCCTGAAGGGGAAGCTGCGTACCGCCCAGCGGGGCCACAAGCTCCTCAAGGACAAGCGGGACGAGCTGATGAAGCAGTTCCTGGACACAGTCCGGGAAGTGCGGGCGCTGCGCTCCGAGGTGGAGGAGGAGCTCATGCGCGTACACGGCTCCTTTACGGTGGCCTCTGCCTTGATGAGCTCCGAGGCTATGGAGCAGGCCCTGCTCTATCCCAAGCAGAGCGTGGAGCTGACCATGACCACGCAGAACATCATGTCCGTCAACGTGCCGGTCTATCATTTCCAGACCAAGACCAAATCCAACGCGGACATCTATCCCTACGGCTTCGCCTCCACATCCGGTGAGCTGGATACGGCGGTGGACGCTCTGGGCAAGGTGTTCCAGAAGATGCTCAAGCTGGCGCAGATCGAAAAGTCCGCCCAGCTGATGGCGGAGGAGATCGAAAAGACCCGCCGCCGGGTCAACGCCCTGGAATACGTGATGATCCCGGATACCCAGGAGGCTATCCGCTATATCACCATGAAACTGGATGAAAACGACCGTGCTACCACCACTCGGCTGATGAAAGTGAAGGACATGCTGCTCCAGGAGGCTATTGAGGAGCAGCGCGCCCGGGATGCCGAGGCCATGGCCCGGTTCTCCCAGAAGTAACGCATACCGCGGAGCGGTGCGGCCATCAGCCGCGCCGCTTTGCCGCGTTTCTTGAAAAATGGAAAGATTCGAATTTGGAGGAAATTATGTACTGCACCCGTTCCATTACCAACGATCTGTATTGGCTGGGCGCTTCTGACCGCCGCCTGGCGCTATTTGAAAACGCTTACCCCATCCCCCGGGGCATTTCCTACAATGCCTATTTGCTGCTGGACGAGAAGACCGTCCTGTTGGACACGGTGGATCTCTCCGTGGGGGAGCTGTTCTTTGAGAATCTGGATCACCTGCTTCAGGACCGGAAGCTGGACTATGTGGTGGTGAACCACGTGGAGCCGGATCACTGCGCCACTTTGGGCGCGCTGCTGCGCCGCCATCCGGAGACCCAGGTGGTGGGCAATGCCAAGACCCTCACCATGATCGGCCAGTTCTTCAGCAGCTCCATGGCTGAAAATGCCCTGGTGGTGAAGGAGGGAGACGTGCTCTCCACCGGCCGCCACGAGTTGACTTTCGTGATGGCACCTATGGTTCATTGGCCGGAGACCATGGCTACTTACGACAAAACCGACAAGGTCCTCTTCTCCGCCGACGCATTCGGCACCTTCGGTGCTATGAGCGGTAATCTCTTTGCCGACGAGATGAACTTCGAAAAGGACTGGCTGGACGATGCCCGGCGGTATTACACCAACATCGTGGGCAAGTATGGCCCCCAGGTGCAGAACCTGCTGAAAAAGGCCGCCGGTCTGGATATCCAGTATCTCTGCCCGCTGCACGGGCCTATCTGGCGCAAGGATGCCGCCTGGTTCATTGAAAAATACCAGCGCTGGAGCACCTATACGCCGGAGGAGCGGGGCGTGGTCATCGCCTATGGCTCTGTCTACGGGCACACGGAAAATGCTGCCGCCATCCTGGCAAACCGCCTGAGTGAGAAGGGCGTGCGCAACATCGCCATGTACGATGTCTCCAATACCCATCCTTCTGTGCTGGTCAGCGAGGCTTTCCGGTGCAGCCATCTGGTGGTGGCATCCGCTACATACAACAACGGCATCTTCACGCCCATGGAGACCATGCTGATGGATCTCAAGGCCCATAACCTGCAAAACCGCACCGTGGCCGTCATCGAGAACGGCTCCTGGGCGCCTCAGGCAGGCAAGCTGATCCGCTCCTGCTTCGAGGGCATGAAGAACATCACCGTGCTGGATCAGGGCGTTACCCTCAAATCCTCTGTCAAAGAGGAGCAGCGGGAGGCGCTGGAGGCGCTGGCAGATCAGCTGGCCGCCGATATCCTGGGATAACAGAAACATAAAAAAACACCCCTGCGGAAGTGCTCCATCTCATAGGGAAACGAACTGAACCCCCAGGGGCACTACCGGTACGGAGCAAATGAAACAGCCGCAAGTCATCGAACGATGACTTGCGGCTGTTTCATTTTCAAAGAACTTCTCCCACCTTAGTCAACATAGAATCCAGATTGCAGTATAGAATCGAGCATTTGCATACGGGTAGTAGGAGCGAACTCACGCACCTTGCGGCACTGGCCCCTAAAGGTGATGTCACCTTAGTGAAATAACGACTGAAATCATTATGAAACCCTGTGTAGGGCTAAGCCCCATAGGTACACGATGTGAACCTATGGGGCTTAATGCCATGAATGGACCAAAAGATATCCGTAAGGCATTACCAGTTCAGTGTATCCCAGATGAAGGAGTACAGTGTCGTATAGCTGCCAGTGGCATCCCCCAGAAACTCCCGCACCACATACTCCGCCTGATCCGCCCAGCACTTCTGGTAGGGCTCCATCACATAGAGGTAAGGGTAGCTATTGTACTGGATGTACTGGTTGCCAGAGAATTCCGGCAGCATCTCTGCATCACACAGCGTCCAGAAAAGCAGCGCATCCCGGGAGCAGAAGAACACATTATCCCGCACCGCGCAGCCCTCCTGGGGATTGCTTCCTCCGTCCACGGCAAATGCACAGGCCTCATTGAAGGAATTTTCTGCACCCAGTCCGGAAAAGAGGACGATGTTATTTTCGAAGGTGCAATTTCTGAACATAAAGGATTCGTCGGCATCTTCGGCCCGGTTCATATAACCCAGGCTGGAGCCCACGTGGTAGAGAAGATTCCCGATGTAGTGGATGTCCTCCGGGGCCGGGCTGTCGCTATTGAGCATTTCAATGCCCAACCCGCATTCTGTGATGTTATGGATATAGTTGTTTTGCACGGTCACATGGCTGCTGGCTCCGTTGATGGCGTCTCCGAAGCGTGTCACACCGCTTGGATTGCCCACCAGATTCTCAAAGCTGTAAGAATAGATACAGCCGCCGATCCACGCCACTTCACAGTTTTGCACCTTGCAGTTGTCCGCGTTATGTGTGTATGTAATGGTGCTCTGGGACAGTCCAATATAGAGGTTGTCCAGCACGGTTCCCTCCGCCAGAACCTCCACAACAGGCACGGGAGTCACAAATTCAATGCTGTCGTAGATCTCACCAGGATTCCCCGCGTCGCAGCGGAAGTAGAGGGGGCCCTGGGTCCGGTACGCCAGGCAGCCCTCGTCCGTATATTCTGCGTAGGCGCCCATGAGGTAGATGGGCAGGGTGTCGGGCAGCTCGCTGTCTGCCTGGGAGAAGAAGGTGAGGTCCCGATCCAGCTGCTCCTTCACTACGAAGGGATCAGCGGAAAGAATTGTATCACGGGAGATTCCTTCGCCAATGGTTTGGTTATCCGGGCCAACATAGTCCAGATACTGCGCTCCGTCCCAGAAGCCCAGAATCTTCTCAGCCGATTGCTTCTCATCCAGCACGATCATCCCGCAGTCGGGCAGGTCCCGGTAGAATACCCAGATGTTGTCCGTTCCTTCCAGCAGCGACCACTTGTCCGGGTCCGCCCCGTTTTCCGGCGAGCCGATGAGCCGGGGTTTCGCTCCCTCGCCGTAGGCAGAGTAGGTCACGTATGGCTGGGGAAGCAGCATTTCGTTCCGCCAGGTGTCACCCCGCCGGAAAAACACCGCGTCTCCCTTTTGCATCTGCGCGCTGTTCAGCCGGCCAATGGTGGCCCAGGCGGTTTCCGGACTGGTCCCGTCGGCGCTATCATCGCCGTCGTTGGAGAGATAATAAGCGGTGCCCGTATACTCAATCTGCGTTTCACTGTTCAAAATAGCTTGGCGCTGCTCCTCAGCTTGCTCCAAAATTTCCTTTGCCACGGCGGCGGAGGCCTCATCCTCAGGATACAGGGCGGCAATTTCCCGATTGCTTTCGTACAGGCGCAGCACAGCCACGGCGGCCTCCCGATAGGTCAGAAAATCCATGAGTCGCAGGTAGGTTCCCCCTTCCGCATCAATATCCAGAAGGGGCTTGCCGCTGACCCGGGAGAGGCGGCTGCTCCCATAGTTGATTCCGCCGTGAAAATGAGAATAGACCTCACTGTCGTAGACCCAGGCTTCTGTCATAGCTTCACTGGGCTCGGAGAAGGTGTCCTCGCTCCAGCCGTCCGTTTCCTCCCAGCCCATGGACCAGAAGGCAGACCAATCCACGGACTGATTGTCCAGAGTGGGATATCCGCCGTCCGGCAGGGTGGCGATGTCCATGGCCTCCGCCGCGTACAAAAGCTGAATCGCCCCGTGAAATCGGAACACGCTGGCGTCATCGCCCTCTTTGGCGTAGGAGGTGTTTTGCCATGTCTCAATAGCCTCCGGTTTATAAAGCTCTACCAGCCGGGTCAGCATAGCGTCAAATTCTCCCTGCGTGACATTCCGCTCTGGATCGTCCGTCCCATCGGCCAGGCCATACCAGACCGCACGCTCATATTCGTCCGTTGGCATGGGGGCGTTTGAGGGCTCCTTAGCAGAACTGGCGATATCACCTTCCGCACCCCGTCCGCAGCTGGCAAGGCAAATACACATTGCCAAAGCCAGTATGAGTGCAATGCGCCTCTTTTTCATCGTGCATCCCTCCATTGTTCAGAATATTGCGTTGGGACATTGGAAACCGGTGGAAATTCCGCTTTCGTCCATGCCACAGCCAGACCCAATCAGCCCTCGATCACTACAGCTCCATTATCACCCAGAATCGCAATGCCCTCTGTCAGCGTAAGGGCGGTGCCGCTGTCCGCCAGGTAAAGGCCGGTACCACCGGGGTTCTGCATATAGGTGTTGTCCGTGAAAATACGGCTGTATTCTTCTGAGTACCGGTCCACCAGGATCAGCGCTCCCGATGCAAAGGCAAAGGTGTTGTTCCGCACCTGAACGGTGCCGTCATGAGCGCAGGGCCCACCCTGGAGGACAACCGCGTCACAGAAGGCCTCCTCCCAGGCGCTGTTGAACCAGTTGTCCTGACCGGAGTACAGCACCAGATTGTCCTCTACCACAATATTTCGGAAGATATGGCCGTCCACCACCTCCTCGTCCCAGTTGCACAGGAGAATGGCTTGGGTACAGTATTCTATAAGATTGCCGGAGATGGTATCGTCCGTCATGGCGGGACAGTCTGCAAACAGCTCCAGGGCGATACCCTCCTGGAAGGTGTGGTGGACATAGTTGTTCCGAACGGTGATCCCACTGCCGTTGAAGGCCATGCCTCCCCCGTTGCAGCCCATGGAGCCGCAGTTGTAGGAGATGTGGTCATCAGATCCGGCATCGGGCACATATCCGGTGACATTCCCGCCCATAAAGCCCACCTCCATGTTCTGAATGACGCTGTGGTTGCCGGTGGGAACGCCGTCAGCGCTGCCGCTGACGAAGGTCATGGAGGAAAAGAGAATGCACAGGTTGTCGTACACCTGGCTGTCGGCAAAGCCATCCACCAGGGGGAAGGGCTGGATGAACTCGATGCTGTCGTAGAGCTCCCCCGGATTTCCAGCGTCACAGCGGAAGTACAGCCTGCCTGTCACATAGTCGTAGCCGTCGGTGTCTTCATTCCAGGTGTGGAAGATGCGGTCGTTGTAGAGGCCCTGACGCCCCTCCGGGTAGCGCAGGTCGGGGAAGCAGTACAAATCGGGCAGGTGCTCCTCAACTGAGTAGACGGTCCCCTCCTCCAGGGGCCAGTAGTTCTCATCCACCACCAGATATTCGCTGCCGTTCCAGTAGGCCTTGTCCCGGTTTGCCACGGTCTCCTCGTTTAACACGATGCCGGCCACCTCGGTCATCTCGGTACAATAGACCCAGATCTTTTTCCCGTCCGCCCCCTCATAGGCGAGACTCCACTTCTCCCCGCCGGCCCCGTTTTCCAGGGAGCCCAGAAACCGGGGCTTTTCCCCCTCCCCGTAGGCAGAGAAGGTAATCCCCTCTGTCCACACGGCCGAGCTGGGCAGACTGACCCCCCGCCACACGCTGCCCCGCTCAAAGAACACCGCGTCGCCGTACTGAAGCGTCACGTTATCCAGAGCCGCCGGGGTGGCAAAGGCGGTCTCCGGGCTGAGGCCGTCCTGATCATCGCTGCCGCCGTTGGAGACATAGTAGGCCGTGCCGGTGTAGGTCTCGCCCTTGACGAAGGTATCACTTTTGACGATGGCCGTTTCGCTGCTCCGGATGGCTTCCCGGCGCTCGTCTGCCCGGGTCAGGATCGCCTGGACCTCCGGGTTGGAAAGGAAGGCCTTATCCCGGGCTTCTATGGCCGGTGCGGCACAGCTCTCCTCCGACTCATACAGCCGCAGAACCGCCAGCGCGGCCTCCTCTACGGTAAAGGGCTGTTCCAGCCGCAGATCCCCGACCTCGTCAAACTCCAGCAGTGGAAGACCGGACACCAGGGAGATCCGCCGCTGAGAAAAGTCATAGGCCGGACCCACATGGTTGTTGTCCGCGCAGCCTTCTCCCAGATCAATGGGGGTATCCCAGTCAAAGAGGGGATAGTCCATGGTGACCACCTCCCACACCCGACCGGCGTATTCTCCAAAACAGTCTCCGGCCAATGCGTTAAAGGAGGCCAGCCCCATGGCTTTTGCCCCAAACAGCAGCGCCACCATGCCGTCGTCCCGCCGCATTTCTTCCTCCGGCGCGTCGACTGTCTCCTCCTCCCACGCCGACAGCCTGCTCTCGTCATACAGGGAAATAGCCTTCCCGAGCATGGCACAAAACTGTGCCCAGGTAACGGCGCTGTCCGGATCCCCTGCATCCTCCGGCAAAAAATCATACCAAGCGGCGCGCTCCAGTTCGTCTGTGGGTATTGGCTCGTCTGCAGTCAGGTTTGCCGCCCCAAAAGAGACGCTCGTCCCCATGTTTCCGCCACAGGCTGCAAGGGAAACCAGCATACAGCCCGCCAGCAACAGCACCGTCAACTTTTTCATCGTGCATCTCTCCATTTGTCTGCATATAAAAATGACAGGATTCTATCCCCACTCGTACAATGAAACGAACACAAAAGCAAAAACCGCCAAGTGGCCGTGCACAGCTCCGCAGACCTCAAATAATTGAGAAATGGCCCGCCGCCATTCACATTAGCAACGGGCCTTTCCCACGGTTACGCAGTCATTCTAAAACTTCTATGCTGTCATCTTCACCGATGGCCAGCTTCATATAGGACATGCCGTCATTCCCACAGATGCTGTAAACGCCCAGGAGGGCCGTATCCGGCGCAAGCTCCTCTTTACTGTAAGTCGTGCCGTTAAAGACGAAATCGGGGCCATCGGTCACCACACCGACGGCGTATTCCGTATCCACTGTGACATCTTCGCAGGAGACGAACACTTTGACGAAGTTGTCCTCCAGCCCCATGTCCTCTCCGGCTCCGGGCGTAACCTCCTTACAGGTTACTACGGACCCGTCCCCAAAAGAGCAGCCGCCGCCTAAGCTGACCATCGCGTGATAGTCGCCCAGGATCGTAAGACCGCCGTTGAAGGTGCAGTTGTCAAAATAGATGCCGCTGCGCAAGTCGACGGTGCCGTCCCGCGTGCTGGCAGGATCGACAGTGACTGTGACCATCTGGTCAAAGGTTACATCATAGACTTCGGTTGTTTCCCCCGCCTTCAGCTGGTAATCGTACTGCACCTCGTTAGTCTCACTCTGCGTGGGATCGGAGTTTTCGGTGGAGGCGGGGGTATCTGTACCCGAACAAGCGGCAAGGGCCAGAAGCATGACCGCCATAAGGAATATAAACAGCTTTTTCATGATCGAAGTTCCTTTCATTTTTGGATTTTCCCCCACATGTATGCTGCGGCAGAATTTCAGATCGTTTTTTAAGTTGTTTGTGTCCCGCCGCTGCTGCCCAGGGCCCCGGCCAACTGCTGAAGGTTATGCCGTTCACAACAGTACCGCCTTTGACCACAGCTGTCTGACGGCCACGGATGGCCTTCTCGGGCTTCTAAGCCTGAGAAACACGTTCCGGGAATCAAATTCACTCCAACTGAGATCCGCTCAGCCACAAAGCGACGGTCTCCTTGTCAAACTGATCCTCCGGAGCAGTGAGAAAGATACTGCCGAAGGACTCCTCGCCCTGGAGCAGCACATAGTAGCACAGCTGACCGTCCTCCTGGGTAAACTGGGCGGCGTAATTTCCGTACTCGTCGTAGTCGAACACCGTCCCCTCGGGCACGGAGTTCTGGACACCGCTGCGGGTGGAGTAATCCTCCAAGTCGGCGGGCAGCGCCACGCCTGCCATCTCATAGGCGTCTGTACCAAAACGATTGGCCTGAATGTAATAGCTGTCCTTCTGGAAGGTGGCGTAGCGATTGGGCAGAGGCTCAGTGATTTCACCGGAGTCCATGGTGAAGCCCTCAGGCAACTGGAAGGTACCCAGTCCCTCCACGGTGTACGCCACCAGAGTCTCTTCTTCCCCAGCAGCGTCATCCTCCTGAACAGAGGTGCCTGTATTTTCAGAGGTTTCTGTGGTGTTGGTCTCGGCCTTTTGTTCCGTCTCTGCGCTTTCGCCGCCGCAGGCGGTCAGCGCCAGCAGAAGGCACCCAACCAAACAAAGGGTGAGTATGTGACTTCTTTTCATGTTTATCCTCCCTTATGGCCAGCCGCAGCTGGAATTTTATTCAGCATACCATGTTAGGAGGAAAAAGTGGTGCGCAAACTGCATACTTTATTGCTATTCAAACACGATCTCAAACGGTGCCTGTTCCAGTTGATCCTGCGTCAAGGACTGATGCTGCTGGCTCAAGATCAGCCGCTCCAGCCAGGGGCAGTCCAGCAACGGGGTGAGATCAGTAATAGGGTTATCCTTCAGAATCACTTCCGCCAAAACCGGCAGATCCGGCAGGAACGATAGCTCCCTAAGGCCGGTCTCCCCCAGATTCAACGCCCTCAGACTGGAAAGATAGGCCAGCGCTGCGGGATTTAAGAGCGTGCAGCCGCACAAATCCAGTTCCTGAAGCGCCTGAAGCTCCGTTAACTGGGCCAAATCCACCCCTGGGGTGGAATAGAGGCGCAGCTGCTCCAAATTGGTTAGTCCTGCCAGCGTTTTTGCCGCTCCCTCCGGCATACTGCCGGTTATCAGTTGGGTAAGGTTGGGACAGGTCTCCAGGGGCGTATAGTCATTCACCCAGGTGGTACGCACATTGAGCGACTGAAGTTCACTTTCCGCAAACACCTCCACTGAGGTAATCCCCGTGGCCTCCAGTGTCACCTCCCGCAGCTGGTGCAAATCCGCCAACACCTGCACCGAGCGCACCGGATTTTCACCCAGATCCAGCACTTGAAGCTCGGTCATCCCGGACAGGGGGCTGAGATCGGATACCTCATTTCCTGTGAGACTAAGATACTCCAGAGGCAGCTGAGCCAGAGGAGACAGGTCGGAAATTTGCTGATAGTCCAAAATAAGTACCTTCAGATTGACACACTGTTCCAGCAGTGCCAGATCCTCATCGCTGATATCCCCATGGGCCCGCTCCTCCATATAAAAGTCGTGGGCCCAATTGACCATTTCCTCATGCTCACGGATGGTGCCTACCAGTTCCTGTCCGCACACCAAGAGCTGCTCCACCTCTCCCAGTCGCTCTACAGGAATAGGTTCTCCCTCCTCCAGCTGTAGCTCCTGGCGCAGCGCATCCTCCAACAGGGAGGACTGGACCTGCGCTTCACCGGCAGGTGGCCATAGCAGCAGAAGGAGAATGGCTGCACACAGTACTCCTCCAGCAACTCCTGTCATAAGACCCAGCCGGGGGTATTTCAGTGCCCGGTACACCGCCCGGGCGGAGGCATAGCGGTTTTTCGGGTCAAAGGCGGTGCACCGCCGGATCACACGGCATAGATAGTTAGGACCGATGTCCTGTTTGGAGGGTTCAAAGCTGCCGGTGAGTAAAAAACGCATGAGCACGCCCAAGCTATAAACGTCGGAGCGCTGATCGGTCTGCTGATAGCCAAACTGCTCCGGCGGCGCGGTGACCTGGGTTCCAAGGAACACCGTATCCCCCTGCTGCTCTGGCTGGTAGCGCCGGGCTGCCCCCAAGTCAATGAGGTGGCATCGACCTTCGTGGTCCATGACCACATTTTGAGGCTTGACATCCCGACAGATGACCGGCGGAGTTTGACTGTGCAGATATTCCAGCACCTGGCATAGGGATAACGCTGCCTCCCGTACCTTGTCTGGAGAAAGGAGGCCCTGGGCCGTTACCTGCTCATGGAGGCTGACACCGTCCACATACTCCCGGATCAGATACTCCATTCCCTCCCATTCCAGATAGGCCATGGGCCGGGGGAGCTGCGGATGCCGCAGCCCCCGCAGCAGTTCATACTCCTGTTTCAGGGCATCCTCCCGCCCCGCGGGCTGGAGTTTCAGCACCGCGGGCCATCCGGTCCGGTCATGGACCAGATACACCTGCCGTTCCCCGTCCTTCAGGCAGGCCTGCAGGCAGTATTGCTCCCTCAGGCCGGGAGGCAGCGCCAGCTTGTCCAGCACCTGTGCCTGGTACTCCCGCAAAAATTGTTCCCTCATCCCCATATCAGCTCTCCCTGGCATAGAGGCTTCTCTCGGACAGAGAGACAAGCAGGTCCTCTGTTTCCAGAAGGGTCATGTGCTGGTTCAGGGCAAAAATCACTGCCGCGTCTCGGCGTATTTTGGGGTAGAGTGCCCCGCAACCGCCCACCGCCAGCAGGCGCTGGACCTCTTTCAAGGAAAGTCTCAGTGCCAACGCCGTACGTAGCAGGATGTCTCGGCCCGGGATTCGCTCCCCCCGCAGGACCTGATATGCGTAGGACTTACTGATATCGGCGGCAGCGATCCACTCCGGAGCGGACAATCCTTTTTGCTCCAACAGCTCCCGAAGGACTTGCGCGCAGGTGGGGGCCGTCCGCTCCTGTTCCAAAACAGCCTTACCACTCTCTCGGCTGCGTAGATTATGGAACAATTTGCTTGTGGTTTCGGGCATATACTCCTCTCCTCTCCATCATTGCTGGAAGCCCACCTCAGCCAGTTCGACTGAAGAGGCGAAATTGTCTATAACCATATCCAAGGGAGGTGCCCTTGGGTATGAGGTTTGGAACTACGTGTCTTGGCCTGTATCTTGAGGTTCGTGGAGGATACGATATACATCGGCCAGCATAACAATCCTGCACAAAAACCCCTGAATCAGCTTCTGGGAGTCCAGCCATGTGGACTGGGGTGAAAGGTACTCCATCTCTCTGCTGGCCTCCCGGCGTGCGGCTTGAATGGCTTTCTGGATGGAAAGCCATTCGCCGTAAGCGCCGCCGTTCAACTGCTTTTTCAGTTTCCGGATGGCGCTCTTATACGCTTTCTCCGCGCCACTGGGGCCGTTGTAGTTGAGCCGGATAGCCAGTTCCTGAAAGGTCATGCCCTGATCGTTGGGCTGACCGATCCCCAGATAACAGCGCACCAAATTCAGCTCTCTGGGGCTCAGCTGCTCCTCCATACGCTGGAGGAGCAGCTTCCGGCGCATGAAGCGGTCATAGGCCTTGGCGGGGTCACCACCACACCCAAGGTCAAAGACACGCTCGCCCAAAGACTCAATCTGAAACACGGTACGGTATTCCTCCAGCAGACGCTTGGCTACTTTGGCGGAGACCGTCAGCTTCTCCTGAATGGCTGGCAGTAGATCCGTTTCGATGTCCCGCTCATGGGTGGCATAAAGGAAAGCCACCTGGCGCAGCTGGCGGTAACGGTCCAGTGGGAGCGACAGAGAGAAGGAACCCTGGGCGGCGCAGTCCCGCATAGCCGTCTCAATGGCGGAGGTCGCATAGGTCAGCAGCTTGGTCCCCATGGATGGGTCAAACCGCCGCGCCGTGTCCAGCAGAGCCAGCGCACCCTCCTGCTTGAGGTCGTCCACCAGAAAGTCCTGAGAAAACTGCTCGCAGTAGCTTACGGCCAGCATGGTCAGGTATCCCTCGTTCTGGGAGAGCAGGAGCGGTGCGGCCTGCGGATCGCCGTTCTGTATCCGCAGGGCAAGCTCCTCGTTGCTTGGGCAGAGATCGTCGCAGCGGTAC
>NZ_DAWBAJ010000051.1:0-13946 GCF_052306735.1 Dysosmobacter sp.
GCAGAAAAACCGGGTGAACGCCACCCACTTTGCCGCCACCACCGGCTACGGCTACGACGATGAGGGCCGGGACAATCTGGAACGGGTCTATGCCGACGTTTTCCATACGGAGGCCGCCCTGGTGCGCCCCCAGATCACCTGCGGCACCCACGCCCTGACGGTGGCGCTCTCAGCCAACCTCCTGCCGGGAGACGAGCTGCTCTCCCCCGTGGGTGCCCCCTATGACACCTTGGAGGAAGTCATCGGGATCCGTCCTTCCAAGTGCTCCTTGATGGAGTACGGCGTCACCTACGCCCAGGCGGATCTGAAATCCGACGGAACCTTTGACTACGACGCCATCCGGGAAAAGATCAACGACCGCACCAAGCTCATCACCATCCAGCGCTCCAAGGGCTACGCCACCCGCCCCTCCCTCTCCGTGGCCCGGATTGGGGAACTCATCGCCTTCTGCAAGAGTATCAAGCCCGACGTAAAGGTGATGGTGGACAACTGCTACGGCGAGTTTGTGGAACTTCAGGAACCCTCCGATGTGGGAGCCGACATGGTGGTGGGCAGCCTCATCAAAAACCCCGGCGGCGGCCTTGCTCCCATCGGCGGCTACATCTGCGGCACCAAGGAATGCGTGGAGCGGTGCGCCTACCGGCTCTCCGCCCCGGGCCTGGGTCAGGAGGTGGGCGCCAACCTGGGCCTCATGCCCGCCTTCTATCAGGGTCTGTTCCTCTCCCCCACCGTCACTGCCGGAGCCCTGAAGGGCGCGGTGTTTGCCGCCAATGTCTATGAAAAGCTGGGCTTTGCCTGCGTGCCCACCGCCGCCGAGGACCGCCACGACATCATCCAGGCGGTGACATTGGGCAGCCCCGAGGCTATGGTTGCCTTCTGCCGGGGCATCCAGGCCGCCGCCCCGGTGGACAGCTATGTGACACCGGAGCCCTGGGCCATGCCCGGCTACGATTCCGATGTCATCATGGCGGCAGGCGCCTTCGTCCAGGGCAGTTCCATCGAGCTCTCCGCCGACGGCCCCATCCGCCCCCCCTATGCCGTCTACTTCCAGGGCGGTCTCACCTGGTACCACGCCAAGCTGGGCATCCTCATGAGCTTGCAGAAGCTGGCAGAGGCGGGTCTTGTCCGTCTGCCGGAATAACTTCACACAGCATTTTGTAGCCGCACCGGAGCATGATCTCCGGTGCGGTTTTTTTAGCGTCTCTGCATATTGGGAAAACAAAGCGGGCCCCACATCCCCAAAAGGTGCAGGTTCCGCTGTTTGGCTCATGCCTTCTTCCGGCTCATTGGAGCCGTTCCCCGGCATACAGCCGATCGAAAGCCTCCGTGCGCCGCAGGATCCGGTGATAGGCCGGCCTATCCGGCAGCGCCTGGGTCACGGCTTCCAGCAGCCCTCTGCGGAGCATCTCCTCCATCCGCAGGGCCACCCAGGCATCTCCGATGCCCAGCTGATAGCCCAGCACCCGGCCGATCAGCTGTCCCTGGTGGAACTCCCGCTCCGCCGCTGCGATCTCCTGTCCAATGAACCCGTCGTAAAAGTTCACAGGCACACCCATCAGCTGCCCATTGACCACCGCTCGCAGCGGTGCGTTTTTCCTGCGCAGCTCCCGCCAGCAGTTGGCGAAAAAGCGCCGCTGTGCCGGGGACGGCGTACGCGCTGCCGTCACCAGACGGCCCCACTCACCGGGACTCACCTCCCCCCAGCCAAGCCGGTGAACCATAGCTCCGTCCGGACGCTCCTCCCACTGGGGAAGCTCCACCAGGGAGATCGGCCCGGCGCTCCCGGCAGATTGGAGCCGCTCCAGCAGGAAGCACGCGCCGCAGAGCTCATCGCTCTGCTGGCTGTACCACACCCGCACCGTCTCTCCTGCAGCGGAGCGGGTGACAACATCGTCCAGCGCCGCCCGGGTTTCCTCCCATTCCTTTTTGGTCTGCTTTCGGGCCTCCTCTGCGTTCCAAGAAGCCCGGATCAATGCCTCCAGCGCCTGCTGCCGCAGTGGGCCCGGCGTCTCCTCGGAGATGTCCCCCATACTCAAGGCCAGATCCAGGCAGTAAATGTCCCCGGCATTGCCGCCCATGGGGACAGCCTCCTCCCACTCCCGGCGGGACCGCTCCTCCGCCCGGCGCTTCGCCTCCCGAAGTTCCCGCTTGGACACCGGCCGCCCATCTGTACTGCCCACCACCACACCAAAGGCCGACCTGTGCCAGGGACCCTCCCCATAGTGCTGAGCCACCCGCAGGCTTCCCCGGGCGCTGGCCCCGAATACCACCTCTACCATAGCCGTATCCTTTCTCAGCCGTCCAGTTCTTCCAGACGGTCTGTGATCTCATCCGCCAGGTCTTCCAGTTCCTCGTGGGCGTCGCCCCAGGTCTCGTATTCCTCGCTGTTCATGTCGGACGGCTCCTCCTCGTCCAGCTGCGCGATGCGCTCCCGGACCTGCCGGAGGGCTTCCTCCAGCTGCTCCCGGTTCATCGTCTCCAACTCCGGCTCTTCCTGATAGCCGGAAAAATCAATGATCTCCGCCATAGGGGTACTCCTTTCCGCTTCCTGTGTTTTTCGATCCGCACTCAGCGCTTGCTTTGGGAAAACGCAAATGCCTCCCCAATCCAGTCCATCAGTTCCTGATCCGCCTGCTCCTCCCGGGAGAACACCACATGGTGCGTCCAGCGGCCGGGATAGGGCTCCACCGCTACCGCCACCCGGGGGGATTCCAGCCGACGGGAAAGGCCGAAGGTCACCAGGATGCAATGCTCCGGCCACGCCTTCCGTCGCCGCAGGGGCAGCGACACAGCGGCAAAGAGATGCCGCCCGTAGAAGCTGATCTGGGTCTTCTGCACCTTAACGGAGGCCTCAGGAAACTGTTCCTCCATCCGCGCCTCCAGGCACTGATAGAGCGTCAGTTCCCGGGGCTTCCCGTCAAAGTAAAACAACAGGTCTGACGTATAATGCTCCGGAAATTCCACGACCGTCACCCCTCTTTCCCGTCTCTATCCAGTCTCAGCTCTCAGCGGGCCCGCAGCTCCCAGAAAGCCACAGCGCTGGCCGCCGCCACATTCAGTGAATCCACCCCGTGGGCCATGGGGATCCGCACGGTGTAGTCGCATCCGGCGATGGTGTGGTCTGCCAGGCCGTCCCCCTCCGTTCCCAGGACAATGGCCAGCTTCTCCGCCTGGCGCAGGCGGGGATCATCGATGGAGAGGGAATCCTCCCGCAGCGCCATGGCGGCGGTTTGGAACCCCAGCTTCCCCAGCCGCTCCAGTCCCGGGTGGGGCCATTGCTCCGGCGCATCGCCGATACGGGTCCAGGGCACCTGAAACACCGTTCCCATGCTCACCCGCGCCGCCCGCCGGTACAGGGGATCGCAGCAGGTAGGCGTCACCAGCACCGCGTCAATCCCCAGGGCCGCGGCGGAGCGGAAGGCCGCACCCACATTGGTGGGATCCACGATTCCCTCCAGCACCGCCACCCGGCGGGCTCCGGCGCACAATTCCTCTACAGTGGGCAGGGGCGGGCGCCGCATAGCGCACAGGATACCCCGGGTCAGTTCATATCCCGTGAGACCTGCCAGCACCTCTCGCGGCGCCGTATAGACTGGGATCTCATCGCCGCAGTGGGCAATGATGGTGCTGCCCTGCCCCGCAATGTGCTTATGCTCCATCAGCAAGGCCACCGGCTCATAACCGCCGTCCAGGGCCCGTTCAATGACCTTGGGACTCTCGGCAATAAAGATTCCCTTCTCCTGTTCCTTCCGGCAGCGCAGCTGCGCCTCCGTCAGCCGAGCAAATAGATCCAGCTGCGGTGATGTGATATCTTTCACCTCAATGATATTGGGCAATGTGTCTCCTCCTCACTTGTGCTCTGCCGTCTCCGGCTTCTCTTTGGGAAGCCGCACATTCACCAGCACCAGCTCCAGGCCCAGCAGCATGATGTGGGGGGTAAATTTCTCCAGCGGCTCAAACAGCAGGGCCAGTGCCAGGATCACACGCAAGAAGGCCTCCGCGCCGGTCAGCAGGGCACTCTCCTGCCGGTATGCCCGGCGCAGGGCCTCGTTGATGGTCTCAGCCGCTTTCCGCAGGCCCAAGAGCCCCCAGGTGATCCCCATGATTCCCACGGCCCCGCTGCCCTCGCACAAAAAAGCGGCACCCATCACGATCAAGATCACATCTTGTCCCAGCTCCGGGGCCCGTGACTCCAAAAATGCCTGAGCGCGCAGATAGGAAATCCCATGAAGCAAACCGGTAAACAGCATGGCGCCTCCCAGCAAGTACGGCAGCACACCTGCCACATGCCCCGGTGCCACGATACAAGCCACGCCGATCAGCGGCAGAAGAAGCCGGAGATACCGATCCATGGATTTCATATTTCTCTCCTTTTTTTCCATACTGGGCTGCCAAGCAGGCAGCCTCTCTTGCAGTATAAAGTCTGGAGACAAGTTTGTAAACCACTTTCCCTGCCCATCACGCCCACCGGACCTTTGGGCTTTCGCCCTTTTGTTCTCTTTTTCCCTCCCGGCCCTTGTTCCCCGGGCAATGGGCCGCTATAATAAACACACAGACCGCCCACAGGATGCGGCTATACCGAAAGACAGCAGGGGGAGGCTTTCATGCACGCACTTTCCGGAGCAAAGGAATTTGGAGCGCTGTTTCTGCGCCGGTGGCGAAATGCCCTCTCCACCATCTTGTTTTATATCGTCCAGTTTTTGCTGGTGGTCTGGATCTTCGGCACCAGCTATGCCATGGTGGTCTCCTGCTCCACCACCATGTTCCAGCTGCGGCGGAAAGAGCCCAACCGGATGGAGGACTATGTGACCACATGCGCCATGTCCCTGCTTTTGTTCCTGCTGGCTTTCGCGGCGGGGCTGAATGTGTGGCTGTGCGCCGCGCTGAACTTTGCCGTCCCTTTTTTCCTGGTACTATGGCGGTGCAGCCAATTTACTCCCAAAGGGCACCTGGGCTATGCCATGACCTTTGTCTTTCTGGAACTGCGCCCCACCACCCTGGAACAGCTCCCCACCCAGCTGGCGGCAGTGGCCTTTTGCTGCGTTTTGCTGGTGGCGGCCCTCATCATCAACGCCAGAGTACAGCACATTTCTTCCGATCCCGCGGAGCAAATCACCCGGAGCCTTCTGCGTCTGGCCCAGCTGCTGGACGACCTGGCCGCCGGGGGAGACGCCCGGGCCGCCGGGCGGGAGCTCTACGAGCTGACCCGGGGGTTCCACCGTATGGGATACGACCGGCGGCATCTTCTGGAACTGCCGGACCGGCAGAAGCGGTTCTATCACCTCTTCGCGCTGCTCTTTCAGCGGGCCTCTTACCTGATCACCGACCAGGAGGCATGGAAGCGCGCCCGGGAGACCCCCGGCTTCTCCCAGACCATGCATACCCTGGCGGAGCTGGTGCGTCAGCTCCAGCAGGCTGAAGATCCCGCGTCCCGGCAGCAGCTGTCCGGAAAGATTCAGGCTCTGCTGGATCACACGGACCTGCCCCCGGGACGGCTGCGGATCTTCTATCGCAGCGTGCTGCACACGCTTTTGATCCTGTGCCGGGAATCCCTCCACCCCCGCCACGGGGTCTCCTGGCATCAGGTACCCTGGTCCGCGGTCTGGCAGGACCTGCTCCATCGCCTCTCCCTCAAGCGGTTTGAGCTGCGCTTTGCCCTGCGCTTGGCAGTGGTGATGACTGTAAGCTGTACCATCAGCTACCTGTGGGAATTTGAGCACACCTACTGGTTCCCCCTCCATGCCTATCTGCTGCTCCAGCCCAGCTATGAGGAGAGCGCCCACCGGATGGTCACCCGCCCTGTAGGCACCGCCATCGGCTGTGTGCTGGTGCATCTGGTCTATCCGTATCTGCCGGGTCTTCCGGGTGTGTTTTTGTTCTCCCTGGTGATGATCTCCCTGATGTACTGCTGTACACCCGGTACCTGGGTCCACCCCATCTTCTCCACAGCCTTTGCCTTGACCATGGCAACCCTGACCGTACGGGAGACCAAGGCCATCTGGCTGCGGCTTTTGTACCTGGCCATGGCGGTGGCTCTGGTGCTGGTGGTCAACCGCTTTCTGCTGCCCAACCGCCGCGGGCCCCAGTTCCGCCGGAACCTGCAGGAACTCTACCAGCTCCAGTCCACCTATTGGGGGGTCATCCGGCGCAGCCTGCGCCAGCCGGTGGACCCTGCACTGTTCAGCGAACTTCTCTCCCAGTTCCATATGGTCTATCACGAAGCCGCCCAGTATATCGATCAGCTTCCGCCGGAACAGGCCGCCTTTTACCGGCCCCGGCTGGTGGTGCTTTGGAACATGTTCTCTGAACTGGAGCAGGCGGAGAGCCTCATCCAAACCGGGGCAGTCACCCCCGCAGAGATTCCCCCATTGGACAACCTGGCAGCAGCACTGGAAACGCGTATCTGCTCTTTGCGGGATCTGGAAACACTGCGCCCGGAAGGACTTCCCCAGGACGAGCTTTATTACGTGCTGAACCGCTATCTGGAAAATGCCCGGGCACTGTGTCCCATCCAGCCAGCTGCCCCGGCCCCCTGAATCTCCTCCGATACAAGCAGACCCCCTCCGGAAATCCGAAGGGGGTCTGCTTTTTTGTCAGAATTTCATGTTTTCCGGTAAGATCCGGTCTTTCTCCGTCACAGGGCGAATGGGACGGCAGGGAGTGCCCGCCGCCACCACACCGGCAGGGATGTCCCGGGTAACGACGCTGCCGGCCCCGATGACCGTCCCCTTGCCGATGGTCACACCGCCGCAGATCACGGCGTTGGCCCCGATCCACACATCCTCTTCCAGGGTAATGGGCTGGGAGGTGCTGATCCCCTCCGAGCGCTGATGGGGGTCAATGGAGTGTCCGGCGCAGCTCAGGCACACGCCGGGGACGATAAAGGCCCCGGCTCCGATGTGGACAGGGGAAGTGTCCAGAATCACGCAGTTATAGTTGATGACCGCCAGGCCGTGGGTGTGGATATTGAAGCCGTAATCGCAGTGAAAGGAGGGTTCGATAAAGGTCAGCGGATGGCAGGTCCCCAGCAGTTCTTGCAGGATGGCCGCCCGCCGCTCCCCCTGGTCCGGGGCAGTCTGGTTATATTCCCAGCACAGTTTTTGAGCCCTTGCCTTCCACTCCGGCGGGATATTGCGGTTTTGCCCCGCATAGCCCTCAGAACACTTCAAAATTTCCAGAAGTTCCATGGTCTCTCCTTCCTGTTGTCAGGGTGCCGTGTCTGTCCGCCGTCAGGTGGACGACAGACGGGGGCGGTGATAGCTGCCCCGGTGGGTCCTGCGCTCCGGAGCCTCTGCAGGCTCCAGCTTCTCCTGTTCTGCGGTCTGGTTCATAATCAGCATCTGCAGCCGGTTTTCCACATTGGCGTAGCTGGTGTCCGGGTCCAGGTCCAGCGGCAGGATCTGCACGCCGGGATAGAGCTCCTTGAGCCGCTTGGTGACGCCCCGGCCGCACACGTGGTTGGGCAGGCATCCAAAGGGCTGCAGGATGATAAAAGAGCGAGCCCCCTCAGCAGCATAGTGGGCAATCTCTCCGGCCATGAGCCAGCCCTCGCCGCAGGTGAGGGTCTTGGGGATGATGCTGCTCACCCCGGCGTAAAGGTCCTGAGGCCGGGGTGCCTTGTGATACAGGGGATGGGCCGCAGCAATGCGCTCCAGATAGCGCTGGATCCCCTCCACAGCGGCGTCCAGGGCAAAGGAGTAGGGGGCCAGATGGGCACCGAAATCCCGGATCTCACTGTTGGCCGCCTGGAAGTCCTTGCGGAACTGGTACGTGATCCGGGGCAGAATGGTCTCCATGCCGTTTTTCTCCAGGTACTCCTCCACGTGGAAGTTGGTGCCGGGATGGAAGTTCACCAGCAACTCGCCGGTAACCAGCACCCGGGGCTTACGGTGAGAGCGATCATAGTGGAGGCCGCAGAAGGCATCGATGGACCGGCGGAAGGCTGCGATCATCTGTCCCAGTCCTTTCTTGGAGCCCTGGGCGATATCCGCCACGCAATCGTCAAACACCCGGTTGGTCTCCCCCGCTATCGTCTCATACGGGCGGATCTTCCGGCAGAGCTCCTCCAGAATATTCAGCATGGAAAACGCCCACGCCGCCAGCAGTACCGACCGTGCCCCCAGCATGGACACACCTGGGTGGATGCCCTTGGTGTCCCCGGGATCCGTGGTCAGGATAGGCACCGCTTCAAAGCCCGCGCTGTCCAGCGCCTTGCGGAGGATGGCCGTGTAGTTGGCCATCCGGCAGTCGCAGCTGAGCTTGGCCATGCCCACAGCCACAGTGCCCTCCGGGTAGTTGCCCTTTTGCAGGGCGTCGATGAGCTCACCGATCACCATTTGGCAGGGGAAGCAGATATCGTTGTGGGTGTACTTCTTCCCCACCCGGATCTGCTCCGGACCGCCCACCGGCAGAGCCTGGGCCCGGATACCCTCCCGATCCAGCAAAGCCGTCAGAAGGGTGGATACCGGCGCGGAGATATTGGGTACCAGCACCGTGCGCAGCTTTTTGTCCTCTTTCCGGTACTTGGCAGGATAGGGCTCCGGCAGGCAGCCGGGCTCTGCGGCCCGCTCCGCCTGAGCGGCCCGGCGCAGCTCCACCGTCTCAATAAAGGACTGCACCCGGATCCCCAGGGAGCCGGCGGCTTCGCTCTCGTCCACCTTCAAAATCAGAGGAGGCTTCCCGCTGCCCTCGCCCAGCAGGCGGATGATCTCATCGGACAAAATGGCGTCGTGACCGCAGCCGAAGCTGACGATCTGCACATATTCCAAGGAGGGATGGGCCGCCGTCACCATAGCGCCGGAGAGCATCCGGGCGTGGAAATCGTTGGTGATCTCCACCCGGGACTGGTGCAGGTCTGCCCGGTCCAGTCCCGGCAGGCTGTCCACCGTCAAAACCGGGATGCCCCGGCGGGTGAACATCCGGGCAAGATCGTGGTTGATGAGAGGATCCGTGTGATAGGGCCGTCCGGCCAGTACCACGGCAAAGGTGCCCGCCTGCTCCGTCTGGGCGATGATTTTCTCTCCCTCTTCCGCCAGCTGACGGCGGAAGGAAGCAATGGCCGTTGCCGCCTGACGGTAAGCCTGCTGGGCCTGGCGCTGTGTGGCGCCGCAGTGTTCCACGGCATACTGACAGATCTGCCGCTGGCGGTCTTTCTCCGTGAACCAGTGGAACACCGGGGTTTCAAAGCGCACGGGGAAATGTTGCTCCGGCGCCTGGAAGTTGCGCACCACCATGGAATAGCCCATGATGACCGGGCAGACATAGGGGCTCTTCTCTCTCTTGTTTTCCGTGGGCATATGAAGGATATAGGGCAGGAAGATCCGGTTTACTCCCTGGTGGGCCAGATCCAGCACATGGCCGTGAACCAGCTTGGCCGGGAAGCAGATGGTGTCCGACGCCACATACTGCAGTCCGCTCTCATACTGTTTCCGGCTGCTGGGATGTGAGTAACGAACCGCATACCCCAGAGCCCGGAAGAAGGTACTCCAGAAAGGCATGCTGTCCCAAAACTCCAGCACCCGGGGCAGGCCGACGGTCTCCCCCTGCTCCTCCCGCACGGGAGAGACGGGATAGGTCTTGAAGAGCATCTGCTGACGCAGGCGCATCAGATCGGGGACTTCGGCTTTCTTCTCCGCTGCCGCGCTCTGGCCCTCCGTCACCACGGCGCCCCGGTCACACCGGTTGCCGGTGACGAAGCAGCCTCCGTCCGGGAAGCGGAGGATGGTGCGGCTGCAGTGGTTTGCGCAGTGGGGGCAGACCACGCCGCTCTCCCGGGTGTATGTAAACTGCTCCACGGCGTCAAAGCCGATGAAAGCGGAGCAGCGGCCGTTGGCGTAGCCGTGGGCCTCCACCTCCTGTTTCACCGCCAGAGCCGCACCCAGGGCTCCCATCTCACCGGGATATGGGGCCAGGGTCACCTCCCGGCCCAGGTACTCCTCCAGGGCCCGGAGAACAGCGAAGTTGCGGAAAGTGCCTCCCTGGACAACCACTTTGTCACCCAGCTGGTCGACATTGGCGATCCGCACCACTTTGGTAAAGACATTTTCAATGATGGAACGGCAAAGGCCCGCCATCAGATCGTCCGGCTGCTTGCCGTTGCGCTGTTCATTGATGATGGTGCTGTTCATAAACACCGTGCACCGGCTGCCCAGGGCTGCGGGAGCCTGGGAGCGGAAGGCGGCATCCGCCACCTGATCCACGGGCATGCCCAGCGTGGCAGCAAAGTTTTCCAGGAAAGACCCGCAGCCGGAGGAGCAGGCCTCGTTGAGCATGATATTGGTGACCACACCGTCCTTGAGCCAGATGGCCTTCATGTCCTGGCCGCCGATATCCAGCAGGAAGGTGGCGTCCGGGAAGAAGCGGCGGCAGCCTCGGGCATGAGCCACCGTCTCCACGGTGTGGTAGTCGGCGTGGAAGGCCGCGGAGAGCATCTGCTCGCCATAGCCGGTGGTGCCCAGTCCCAGCACCTCCAGCCGAATCCCCAGCTTCCGGTATTTCTCCGCCAGGGCCAGCAGTCCCTGGCGCACCACCCGCAGGGGTTCACCCTGGTTGTTGGCATAGAAAGTATCCGTCACCTGCTCGTCCTCGTCCATAAAGACAAATTTGGAGGTGGTGGATCCGGAGTCGATACCCAGGTACCCCCGCAGTACCGTTCGGCCAGTGGCATCCACCGGCTTTTTCAGTTCCGCCTGGTGCCGGCGGAGGAAGGCATCCCGCTCCGCGTTATTGGTAAAGTAAGGTCTCCCTGTGTCTGCGGCGTTTTCCAGCTGGGCGGGGGCATGATCCAGCCGATCCAGGGCCTGGGCCAACGTCATGGCATCCTGCTGACCGGGGAAAAGCTCATCCACAGCAATGGCGGTGCCCCGGGCCACAATGGTCTCCGGGTGCTCCGGACGGACAATGTCCTGCTCCGCAAGATGCAGCCGCTCCGCGAACACCCGCACCAGTGTGGGATTGAAGGTGAGAGGACCGCCTTCAAAAATGATGGGGGCCGTCAGCTCCAGTCCCTGGGAGAGTCCACCGATGGTCTGTTTGGCGATAGCGTGGAAGGTGGACAGGGCAATGTCCGCCCGCTCCGCCCCCTGGATCAGCAAGGGCTGGATATCCGTCTTGGCGAACACTCCGCACCGGCCGGAGATGCTATAAACCGTCTTTCCCTGAGCCGCCAACTGTTCAAATTCATCCGCCGGAACATTCAGCAGCGCGGCGATCTCGTCAATAAAAGCGCCGGTGCCCCCAGCACAGCTGCCGTTCATCCGCATGTCCGAGGTCTGCAGCCGGCCGGAATCCTCGTCATAGTGGAAGAAGATCACCTTGGCGTCCTGGCCGCCCAGCTCCACTGCGGTACGCACATGGGGGTACAGCGCCCGGACTGCCGCAGCGTTGGCCACCACCTCCTGGACGTAGTGGGCCTCCAGGGCAGATGCGATGGGCCGGCCACCAGAGCCGCACACGCCGATCCGGAAACGGGCACTGGGAAACCGCCCGGCTGCTTCCGTAAGAAGCTGCCGGACGGTTTCCGCCTGGTGGGCATTATGTCTCTGGTAACGGGTAAACAATACGCCGTTGGTGGTTGGATCCAGAACCACCGCTTTCACAGTGGTAGATCCCACATCCACGCCCAGACGCAAGAGATTGGAACCTGTATCTGTCATATATGTATACGCTCCTCCTAGGGAGCCCCTGTGCCTACACTCCATATGGATCGGATAGCCCGAGACTCCCCATAACTGTCGATTCAAAATTATTGTAACATGTTTTCCTACAATCCGCATGTATATTTTTTGTGAAGATTCTTTCTTTTTACTTATGTTTTTGACTGAAATTCCAAGATATATTTCGGTTTTCTTCCGTCAAAATGATGTTTTATCCTGACAGCAGGCATCATCTGACCACATCTGTCGGATGAGAGAGAATCGCCGCTCTATGCCAATACTGCTCACGCGGATGCGGCGGCAAACTCCGCCAAAGGTATCCACCGGGAGCACAAGGGAAACAGCGAATACAGCAGCCCCGGCAGTACATTCCGAAGTGTTTATACGCTAGGCCGCCTTGAAAAAGCCGCAATCCGGGACGTCTTTTTCAGAATAAGTGCCAGCATCAGGGTTATCCCCTCTGCAAGCAGCGGTGCCACCCAAATATACGCACTGCCCAACAGGAAGGGAACCAAAAGAATTGCAGCAGACTTGATGACGATTCCTCTGGAAAATGCAATGGCATCAGACTGTACAGTACGTTTTGTGGAATACAGAAATGCTGTGTAAATCAGATTGAGTGCCATGGGGATAAAGGAGAGACTGAACACCGGCAGCGCCTGCGACGCCACCTGCAAAAGATCTGCATTTTGATTGAAGATCCGAATCACCGGTTCATCAAAGGCAATCAGCAGTAGGTGCACCAAGAGGGATAGAACCGCATTGACGGCAATTCCATATTGGAAAATGGCTGTCAGCCCCTTTATGTCCTGTCTGCCGTAGTAATTTCCCCAAAGGGGCTGGAGCCCCTGAGCCACGCCGGAGAAAATCGCGTTGGCCAGCGAATAAAGGAAACTGAGAACACTGAAGGTGGATACGCCGATGTCACCCATCAAATGTGCCAGCACCAAATTGTAGCAAAGCGCTGTGACCGGAGTATTCAGCTGGGAAACCGCCTCCGGAACGCCTCGTTTGCAGATCTTACCGATCACGCCGGGCTTAACTGAAACGAGTTGGAGGCGCAGGTCTCCTTTTTTGCGGATAAAGTGGCTTAAAAGAACCAGAACAGCAGAAATCTGCCCCAGGCCAGAGGCAACAGCTGCACCCACGACTCCTTTTCCAAGTGGAAAGATAAACAGCCAGTCCAGGAAGGTGTTGGACACCGCACCTACACACATCCCCAGGAAGGAGAGAGCGGGAGATCCATCGTTACGTACAAAAACAGACAAGCAGGTACTCATCAGCATGGGAACGGAAAACGCCGAATAGTAAAAGAGATAGTCCACTGCCATCCGGCGCATTTCGCGGCTGAGTTTGGCTCCGCCGCTGAAATCCACAATGGGGCCGGTAAAAACCATGCCTATAATCATCAGCATGACAGATGCCAGCAGCGTCAGGGAAATGGACACCATAAATGCCTGGTTTGCACCCCTTTCATCCCCTCGCCCCATCCGAATAGCAACGACTGTCGCTCCTCCCATTGGGAACATGGCAGCAATGGCAACTACAAATGTGATGAAAGGAACTCCGATATTGACAGCTCCGAGAGCAGCGGCACCCACACCCTGCCCAACGAAAATCCCGTCCATGACGTTATAAAGATACGCCATAAACAGTCCACCCACGGCGGGGAAAATGTAGCGCGTCATTACAAGCCCTTTTTGTCGCATGGAAAAAACCTCCGCAAAACAAAAGAAGTGGGATAAAACCCGATACGGGCTTATCCCACTTCAGCAATCAACTGGATTGCAAGTCCTCTGACAAGCAGTTTTATGGTAACATGTATGCAGCGCGGTGTCAAGGAATGCTTGGCGCAATATTTAACTGCTATATGTACCATTCTGCTTTTGGAAAGGAGAAAAGACGTAGCATTAAGCTACGCCCCCACACAGATCCCCATATAGGAATTTAGAAATAAAAATGCGGAGTATCATCAGCAGACCTTTTCAGATCCTTTAATGATACTCCGCATGGTCCGAGTAGCGGGATTTGAACCCACGGCCTCTTGGTCCCGAACCAAGCGCGCTACCAACTGCGCTATACCCGGTTGTTACTCAGGTGATCCATCCCGATGCAACAGTAAGATTATACGGAATTTTTCCGGCATTGTCAAGGGAAAACGTATGGCTATCACCACTTCCCATACAGAATAGAAAACTCCCGGCGGAGAATTTCTCCGCCGGGAGTTTTTTCGTTTCTTACTTCGCGGCCTTGGCAGCCTTGATGGCCTCGATCAGCATGGGGGTGACCTTG
>NZ_DAWBAJ010000052.1:0-13681 GCF_052306735.1 Dysosmobacter sp.
CCTGCTGTCTGGGAAAGCAGGTAGTGGTCGTCGATGGACTGAAAGAAGTGCTCAAAGAGCTGAAGTCAATCGGCAGAAATCTGAATCAGCTTGTCACCCTGGCACATATGGGACGCATCACGGTAGTCAATCTGGACAGCGTACGCCAGGCATTCTCTGAGCTCTGCGCCGCTGTCCGGTTGATTCTGGAACGAAAGCGGTGGTGAAAAATGGCGATCATCAGCTTCACTAACTACAAGCGAGGACAGACCACCGGACGCATGGGAGCCGTGATGCGGTACACCATGCAGAACAAGAAAACCGAGTGTGACGGTCAACAGTTGGTCACAGGCATCAACTGCCAGCCGGAATCTGTCTACGCGGACTTCATGACCACCAAGCGGATGCATCACAAAACCGACGGCGTGCTGTTCTACCACATGGTGCAGAGCTTCCCCAAAGGCGAAGCGGTCGACCCTGTCACCGCCCATGCAGCGGCATTGAAGCTGGCTGAGTACTATGAGGGCTATGAAGTTCTGGTCTGCACCCACACAGACCGGGAACACATTCATTCCCACTTTCTCATCAACTCCGTCAACTTTGATACGGGAAAGAAACTGCACATCGCAAAGGAGCAGCTCCAGGAACTGCGGCAGCGCAACGATCAAGTCTGCATGGAGTTTTCTCTCCCTGTGTTTAAACCCACGAACAGGAAAGAGAAGACTAAGACAATGTCCATCGGCGAGTATCACACGGCTGCCCGTGGCCAGAGCAAAAAACTGCAGCTCATGAATATCATCAACGACTGTATGGGCCACGCCTCTAACCGTGAGGAGTTCATTGCGCTGATGGAGAGCGAGGGCTACAAAGTACGCTGGGAAACCTCCCGGCGGAACATCACCTACACCACACCCAGCGGCTGGCAGTGCCGTGACCGCCTGCTGTTCGGGGATAAGTATCTAAAGGAGAATATGGAATATGAATTCAGGATCAGAGAAGAAGTTATCTATGGACGAGCTGTTGGAGAAGAACAGACCTGCGCAGATGGTACAGACCACGCCGCAGCCTCCGGCGCAGGAGCTGACACCGCCTCCCGAAGTGTGTCCCACGAAAGCGGAGTGGGAGGAACTGCTGAGCGACCTCTGCACACTGGGGTACCACACCGAGAGACAAACTGGCTATCTGAAGAGGAGCAGCGAACTGCTGGCGCAGTTCCCGACCCGGACGCAGATGGACGAACTGCTGAAAGCGGTGAAGCATCTGGAGCAGATGAGCGAACAGGCTGGGAAGCGGAACGAGAAACATTTTTCTCTGCCCGGCATCAGACTACCCAGACTGCGGCTACCGCACCTGGATGGCCCCACATGGGCGGTCCTGCTGATGGGGACGGCAGTGTTGCTTCTGCTGTGGTGGGGCTTGGATACCGTCTGGAGCAATCTCGGTCTGATGCTCCCGTGATGGACAGCACCACCATGCGCCCACATACAGACAGGAAAACGCTCCGTAAGAAGCAGCAAAAGAAAATCGCCCAAGGCCACGCCGAGGACGATCACGAAGAAGAACAGACTTGGCAGCAGACCATGTGACGGTCTGCTATTTTTGTTGCCCGAATTTGTTTCGGGGGAAAGGAACGCTATGAAAAGTGAGTTTGAAGTGTATATGGAGACGGGTATCCTGGGCGGTTATATGCCAGAGCGAGCGATTGGCTACCGGGACGAGAATACGATCACGCCAATCTACCGGGATACATCTTATCACGAAACAGAACATGGTATGGAACTTCGCCGGGAGATGATCGTGGGCGGACGAACATTCTTCGTCCGTTCCATCTTCTCTACCGCAGAGAAAGCGAAAACACCTACGGAGCAGATGCTCCAAATCATCGACAGTGATTTAGAAAAAGGTTCGCTTTGAGGATAGACATTGGGCAGGAGATACGGTATGTTTGTTGTTACCGTATCGGCTTGCCCGGAAAGGAGTAGCAATGGCAAGCAACGAAAAATATACCGTCCTCTATGGCCGACTGAGTCAAGAGGATACGCAGAAAACAAATAAGACGGATGACTCGAACAGTATTCAGAATCAAAAACTTCTGCTGGAGAAGTATGCAGCCGAGAAAGGATTCAGCAACACCCTCTTCCTGTATGACGACGGTTACTCTGGAACGAACTTCAACCGCCCAGGCTGGCAGCAGGTCATGGAGCTGATGGAAAACGGTCAGGTGGAAACACTGATCGTCAAGGACATGTCCCGACTGGGCCGTGAGTACCTTCAGGTAGGTCAGTACACGGAACTCATCTTCCCAAGCTATGGTGTGCGCTTTATCGCCGTCAACGATGGCGTGGACAGCCTGTACGAGTCCACCAATGACTTCACGCCCTTTCGGAATCTGATGAACGAGTTCTATGCCAAAGACTGCAGCAAGAAGGGACGTTCTGTGGTTCGTCTCAAGGCTGAGACTGGCGCCAGAGTCTCCTCCCGACCCCGCTATGGGTATATGAAGGACCCGGCAGATCCCAAACGGCACATGGTGCCTGATCCCGAGACCGCTCCGGTGGTGCGGTACATCTTTGACCTCTGCGTTTCTGGAAAGGGTCCTGCCCAGATTGCAAAGCAGCTCAAGAAAGACAAAATTCCCACGCCTGGATATTCCTACTATCAGAAGCACGGAGTAGAGCTGACCGGAGTGGACATCACCCAGCCATACAACTGGTCCACCAACACCGTCGCTGGCATTCTGGAGGATGAGACTTACCTGGGTCACACCATCAACCTGAAATCCACCACTCTATCCTTCAAGAACAAAAAGCGCATTGAGCGTCCAGAATCTGAGCAGCTCCGCTTTGAGAATACGCATGAGGCGCTTATTTCGCGACAGACCTGGGAGATCGTACAAGATATCCGTAAGCACAAACGGCGCAGAGCCAACATGGCCGAGCAGAATATCTTCTCTGGATTGGTCTACTGCCTGGACTGCGGCGGCACCATGGTACTGCACCGAGCACACACCATGGATGCGGTGAAAAACAACTTTATGTGCTCCACCTACAAGAAGAAAGGCAAAGATGTTTGCTCCGGGCATTACATCAGAGAACAGGAACTCAGTGCCATCCTGCTGGATGACATCCGGCGTGTCACGCACTTCGCTCGTCAGAACGAACTGCGGTTTGCAGAGCACATTCGCAAGAAGCAGGGCAAGGAGGCACAGCAGGAGATCGCTATGCTCCAAAAGAAGATCGACACCATGCAGAAGCGCCAAGCCGAGCTGACGAAGCTGTTCAAACGGCTCTACGAGGACAGTGTACTTGGACGCATCCCGGACGAGCAGTATCGCATCCTGTCTCAGGAGTACACCACCGAGCAGAAAGAGATTCAAGAACAGCTCCCCGCCATGGAAGTAAGGCTTCAGGAACTGAAAGACTCCAGCTCCAATATTGCCCGGTTCATTGAGAATGCCAAGCGATACAGCGAGATCCCGGAGCTGACTGCTGAGATCCTGCGCATCTTCATCAAGCGAGTGGAGGTCGGAGAGCGTACGGAGAAATACTCCCGCACAGCACCGCAGGAGGTACGCATCTACTACCGTGACATCGGACTGGTGGACGAACTGCCTCAGAGTATGGTTGATTCCGTGGCAGAAGAAATCCCAAATGAGGTTGCATGAGCAAAATAGGGAGGCTGTGCCGAAACACAGCCTCCCTCCACAGGAACAAATATTAAGTTATATGGGTAGGTTCATAAATTGTCCCTATGGAACGCCGGAGAATGCTCCGCAGGGGTGTTTTTGTGTGATCCGACACCAACGGAATAGGCCGTTACTCAGTAGGCCAGCTTCTCCACCGTCCAGTCGGCGATGAGCTCCGCATACCATTTGCACACGGCTTTCCCGGTCTCCAGATCCAGGTTGATGTAGTTGCCGCACTCTGCCGGGCTTTTGCCGGGCATCTCTCCGGTGTAATCTCCGGCGGCGGTGAACACCTGCTGCAAAAGGGCAATGGCTCCCTCGCAGGAGAGCAGGCGGTTGTCAAAGAGAAAGTAAAAGCCGGTCTGGCAGCCCATGGGGCCAAAATAGATGACGGCCTCCTTGTCCTGGGAGTTGCGCAGCAGTGTGGCAATGAGATGCTCTGCCGAGTGCATTTGGGCGTTAGTCAGCAGATCGCCGGTGTTGGGCTTTTTGAACCGCAGGTCAAAGGTGACGATGTCTCCATCCCTGCGTGAGTAATAGAGCCCCGGCACCAGCTTGTTGTGGTCCACGGTGAAGCTTGCAATGCGTTCCATAGTCAGATCGTCTCCTCCTGTAATCGTTTGGCAAAGGGCAGCACTACGGCGCCCAGATTTTCCAGTGCCTGGCCAAAGTCAAAGTATTCCGCCGCCTGGTTGTCGCTGAACAGGTGATCCGAGACGGATTTTACTGCCACGAACCGCACGTTGTTGCGCAGGCATACCTGGGCAATGGCGCCCCCCTCCATTTCCACCAGCAGGGGAGAGAAGGTATCCCGGATCCAGGCAGCCCGCTCTCCCTTGACAGCAAACCAGTCTCCAGTGGCTACACGGCCGGTGACGGCAGGGGTGCCCATGGATTGCAGCGCCGCCGCGCAGCGCTCCGGCTCCCAGGTGGGAAAGTCCACCCGGTTGACAGTGGAGACCAGGCCGATGGGATCTCCCACGGCAGTGGTGTCCACGTCATGCTGCACGAACTCCGACGCCACCACCACGGAGCCGGTGGGGAGATCTGTGGCACAGCCGGCCACGCCGGCATTTAAAATCAGATCCACGCCGTATTTTAAGCACAGGATCTCCGCAGCCATAGCGGCGTTGACTTTGCTGACGCCTCCGGCGCAGGCAATGATGCCCGGGGACAGGCGGTAAAAGGGGATGCCGGAGACTGTCTCAAAGGCTTTCAAATCCCGGGCGCCGGGGAGGGCGTGAAATTCCGCAGGCATGGCAAATTGAATTCCAATGTTCATGCTTTCTCCTTTACAGGTGCTGCGGCAGCTTCTTTCCGCAGCTGCCGCAGTATTCAAATTCCGCATTTACCCGGGCTCCGCAGTAGGGGCAAAAGCGCAGGGCGTCTGTCTTTGGTTCCTCCGAATCCCGGGGGGCTTCCATCTCCGGATGAAAGCGCTGGGAGAGGGGATCTGGCTCTTCCTGGCTGTCCACGATGTCGAATTCTGAGTAGCGGTTTTCGGAGGTGGCGTTTTTGAAGTTGTATACCGCCTGTACAATTCCCATAATCACAAAAACAACACCGAAGAGGGGGAAAAAGATGGGGGCGCCCATGGAGACTGCCGCTCCGGTCCAGATGAGGCCGAAGACTGCGGCAACGATGGAGCCCATAGCGCCCATGGCTGAGGGGCCCCGCCCGGGTTTGATGCTCTTCATGTACGTTCCTCCTTTGGACGATCTCTGCCGGGGTGGCCTATCATGGCCCCCTCCAGAAAAGGTCACTCTGTGTCGCTGAGAATCTCCCGGTGTTTATCCACTACGCTTACGGAGAGGTCCGCCACATTGTCCGTACCGGGATCCTCCAGGATGCGCAGCAGGTTGGAGGAGATGTACTCCGTCTCCAGCAGATCGCCGTCAGCGTTGCGCACCTCGCAATAGGGGCTGAAGTTGCTGCCCGAGAGAACCCAGGAGTCCACCATGTAGCTCAGGTGATCCAGCGTGATGGGCGCCATGCCCATCTGCATATCCGTGGGCTGATAGGGAGAGGTGCCGTCATAGAGGTATTTCTGCCCCTCCATGGCGTCATACTGCAGCGTCCGCAGGCCGGACCAGTAATTGCTTTCCTCGCGGCAGAACTGATGATAGGCGTTGAAAATGCCGTTGGTGATGCCCAGACGGCCCAGCACCGCCGCTGAGAGCTGATAGGCGGCCATATCTTCATCTTCCTTGGCAAGTCCGAAATTGTCCCAGATAATGTACTGGGTACGGTACAGGGAGCCGGCCTCCATATCCTTAGCTTCCAGCCCCAGGGCAGGAAGATGGTCGCCGTAGAGCACCAGGATGGTCTTCTCGTCCCGTTTGGACAGCGTTTCGGTCAGGTTCCCGACGAATTCGTCCATCTCGTGAACCTGATTGACGTAATACTCCACCGCATAGTGGTAATCCTCATCCGGATAGCTGACCACAGTGATCTCCGGGTCCTCCAAAACGGGATCCATGGGGTATTTCCCGTGACCCTGCACGGAGACGGTGAACACCAGATCCGGCTGATCTTCCGTGGTATTGAGGGCCTTGACGATCTGACTGGTAAGGATGGCGTCCTTGGCCCAGTTCTTGGGCGTGGTGGGAACCTGGGGCATATACTCCAGGGCTGTGAAGTCGTCAAAACCCAGGTTGCCGTAAACCACATTGCGGCTGTAGAACGTGGCCCGGTGGTTGTGGATGGCGTGAGTGGCATAACCGTTTTCCTTGAGGTTGTAAGCGACGGATTCTGCCGTTTGATCCATCAGGGTGGTTTCATAGGGATACTCGCCGGGGCCGAAGAAGCGGGTGCTCATGCCTGTGAGGACTTCGCACTCCGTGTTGGCGGTGCCGGCGCCCACCACGGGCACCGTCAGATAGCCGGAGGAGAACTCCTCCGACAATCGCCGCCAGTTGGGCACTGCATCCTCCGAGAGGGTCAGATCTTTGATTTGGGCCGGATCGATAAAGGATTCCAACTGTACAAAGATGACGTTTACATCCGTCTGAGGCTGGGAGGAAGGATCGCTGTCCTCCTCCAGCATATCCAGCACATTGTTCACAGACTGCTGGCTGTAATTGGAGGGGCGGTGAATACCCTTGTTGAGCCAGGTCTGCAAAAAGCAGTAGGAAAAGCCATAGTCCTCGTAGGCAAAGGCCAGGTTTGCAAAGGTAGTGGAGAGCTGATTGGTCTGGAATGCCAAGGCCCAGCCGCCCGCCAGAGCACCGCCGCTTACCAGCATCCCCAAAATGCCCACCAGGATCCGCTTTTTCAGCGGAAGGGCATTCCGGGGGCCCTTCCAGAAAAGCAGGATCAGGCCCAGGGCAGAGAGGATCAGTGCCACGGCCAGCAAAACGATGTATCCGGTGGAGAGGTAATTGGGGAGGGTATCCAGACCGGTGTTGAGTACCGTGAGATCCGACATGGTGAAGGGCGTCATCCGGTTGAGCAGGATGAAACCGTTGACCCCACCGGCCACCAGCCAGACGATGGTTGCCAGGACGCACCAGAACACCCGCCGGCGCAAAAACAGCGCGGGCACCAGGGTAACCAGCACAATCAGCGCATCCACCAGCAGGGCCAGGGGATTGTCTGTTACAAATTCAAAAAGAGAGGAAAAGCCCTCCGTAAAGGTTTTATGATTGAAGAGCTCCACCACAACCGTGATGCCAAGCGCCAAAAGGGGATAGACCCACAACTTTTGAAACGCCTGGCGTTTGGGCGAATGCGCAGCATCTGCGGCGGATTCATCTTTGGGTGGAGTTATGGTGATATTCATAGCATGGACCCTTCTTTCTTAGTCCAGTGATTATAGCGCATTCTCATTCACAAATCTATTACAAAATTGTAAATGATTCGACGGATTGATTGCGGATTTTTGCCTGTTTGACAGAAATTACTTGGCCTATGGAAAGAAGAAGGAGCCGGAAGCAAAAAACGAGCGGATGGAGAATGCGGGATCCTCCATCCGCTTTTGCATGTGGTATCCTTACAGATCAATGCTGCCGGTGGCCTTGTCGTTGATGACAAAGTAGGCTTTCATATCCTCCGGCTTGACATACAGGCTGACGCTCTTGATGGACGACGCCCGGTGACCGTCGGCCACGTAGGCTTCCTTAGCCCGGGTCATCAGATCCTCGGTGTTCCACTCCATAGCGCCAAACTGGACGAGAATACGCTCAGCCTTGACAGGAGCGGCCTTCTGAACCTTTTTGCGAAGGCCCTTCTGGGGAGCGGCTTCTGCACCCTTGACGGGTTCCACAACAGTGGCTTCTTTCTTCACGGCGGCTTCGATGGGAGCCTCCTTCTTTACGCTTTTACGAATGGACATAGTTTTGCTTCCTCCTCTTGGGGATCTCTTTTGTATGAAATATGCAGCAAGGATCCCTCTTTGCTTCCATATTTTAACTCCTGTTTGCTGAAGATGCAAGCCTTTCCCAATATTTATGATGATTTGCACAGCGGGAAGGCAGTTGAAGGCCGGGCTGGTTCGTGATATCATAAAACCGTATACATGAAAACAAGGAGGAATGGGCCATGGTTACAATGGCAAAACGCCTGGAAGAACTGCGGACCGAGCGGAATCTCAGCCGTCCGGCCCTTGCTGCCGCACTGGGATTTCCCCGGACGGCCATTGAGAAATTCGAAACGGGACGGCAGACGCCTTCCCAGGACCAGCAGGAAAAAATGGCAGCTTATTTCGGAGTCTCCCTCTTCTACCTGCGGGGAGAGAGCGCGGATCGTACCTCCATGGAGGATTGGATGGACGGCGCCTTCCAGGAGACGGCTCCGGCACCTGCGCCGGTGCCCCGCCCGGTAAAGGCGGCCAAGGCGGCATCCGGGGAGGAGAGCGGTACCATGTTTGACGCATTCTTTACCAGCAAGCGCTTTCAGGAGAGCCTGCGGGGTGCCGTTTTGGAGGTGCTGCGGTCTCCGGAGGGACAGGAGATCCTGGCCAAGGCTGTGCGGAAAGAGCTCAGCAGCCGGAAGTGACGTTCCCTTGACAAACTGCCCCGGATTTCCCATAATAGATACAAATACCCCTTACGGTATGGGAGGTGCTTGCAGTGAGACAGTGTATGGATGCGGACAACCTGCACCGCCGCCTGAAAAAGATTATCGGGCAGGTTCAGGCCATCGACCGTATGGTGGATGAGGACATCCCCTGCGAGGATATGCTCGCCCAGATCAATGCCGCCAAATCGGCTCTGCACAAGGTGGGACAGGTGGTGTTGGAGGGGCACATCCGCCATTGCGTACTGGACGGCATCCAACATGGAGACGCTGATGCCACGCTGGAGAGCTTTACCAAGGCGGTGGAGCGTTTTTCCAATATGAGCTGAATCACAGGGCCAGCCGGAAGCACCGGCTGGCCCCTTTTGGCCGTCCGGCAGATGGGTTTTTGACAATTTGCCCACATGGGGCGCACATGGACAGAGAACTTTCCCTGATTTCCCCAAAAGAAATTTTGCCGTTTTGGTTGCGCATGGGTCGAATTTGTGTTACGATGAGCGAGATACAAAGACAAATGACCGTAGGAGGCGGACTATATGGCAAAGGAAGTCAAGTATTATATCGTTGCCGCCAACGCCCTGCCGGAGATCTTCATCAAAGTGGCAGAGGCCAAACGGATGATGCAGACCGGAGAGGCGGACACGGTGGGCACGGCTACCCGGCTGGCCGGGATCAGCCGCAGTGCTTTTTATAAGTACAAGGATTCCGTACAGCCCTTTAACGACATGAAGTCCGAGCATATTATCACCTTTTATGGTATGCTCAAGGACAATACCGGTGTTTTGAGCCGGGTGCTGTCGGTATTTGCCAGCTCCGGTGCCAATATCCTTACCATCAACCAATCCATTCCCACCAACGGCTGCGCGGCGGTTACCATCTCCGCGGAGACCTCCGAGATGGAGGAGAGTCTGGAACAGCTGCTCGCCGACGTCTCGGGCCTGGAGGGCGTGGTGAAATTCGAGGTCCTGGCGGGATAAGGACCGAAAGGAGAAAGAGATGATACAGATCGCCATTTTGGGCCTGGGCACCGTGGGAACCGGCGTTGCCCGGGTGGTGGCGGAGAATGCCCGGCAGATTGAGCGCAAGCTGGGCGAACCACTGCAGGTGAAAACCATTCTGGTGCGCCGCTTCAAGGACGGCCCCTACCGCCAACTGATGACGGATGACTTTTCCAGGATCGAGCAGGATGAGGACATCCGTGTGGTGGTGGAGACCATCGGCGGCGTGGAAGCCGCCTATGAGTATACCAAGCGGGCTCTGGAGGCCGGCAAGCACGTGGTGACGGCCAACAAGCAGCTGGTGGCAGAACACGGCTGCGAGCTTCTGGCCCTGGCCCGGAAGAAGAACGTCAACTACCTTTTCGAGGCCAGCGTGGGCGGCGGCATCCCCATCCTGCACCCCTTGCGGGAGTGCTTGGCTGCCAACCGCATCGAAGAGGTATACGGCATCCTCAACGGCACTACCAACTATATCCTCACCCGCATGGTCCGCACCGGTGCCTTTTTCTCCGACGCCCTGCGGGAAGCTCAGGCCAAGGGCTACGCAGAGGCGGATCCCACCGCCGATATCGAGGGCATCGACGCCGGACGCAAGACCTGCATCCTGGCGGATCTGGCCTTCGGTCATCAGGTTGACCCCAAGGATGTGCCCATGGAGGGCATCTCCAAGCTCTCGCTGCGGGACGTGAAGATCGCCCAGCGGGCGGGATACCGGGTGAAGCTCCTGGGCCGGGCAGTGCGGCTGCCCGGCGGCGGGCGCACTGCGTACGTGGCTCCCCATCTGATTCCGGAGGACCGGCCTCTGGCCAACGTGGAGGACGTGTTCAACGCCATCGTGGTGCGGGGCAATGCCACCGGAGAGGTGATGTTCTGCGGCAAGGGTGCCGGGGAGATGCCCACCGCCTCCGCCTGTGTGGCGGATGTGATGGAGGCCCTCCAGGCCAGCCCCCGGCGGGAGGAGACCGGCTGGTCTCCGGAGACCGCGGGCTTCGAGGATCCTCTGGAGCTCCACACCCGCTATTACTTCCGCATCGAGGGCAGCCTCACCGACGCCGCCATGGCCTTTGGGCAGGTGGAGGTGCTCAGCGAGGACGGCGAGACTGCATTCCTTACAGACCGCATCAGCGGCCAGGAGGCTATCCAGCAGTCCGGCATGCTGAACGTACTGGCCAGAATGCGGGTGCTGGACTGAGGCCAACGCCCTGCAAGGCGCGTATGATACAACAGGAGACCATCCCAATTTAAGTAGATAAGAAGGAAGCACTATGAGTTTGATCGTACAGAAATTCGGCGGCAGCAGCGTCCGGGATGCCCAGCGCATCCGGAATGTGGCCGGCATCATCGCGGAGACTTACCTGGCAGGCAACGACGTGATCGTGGTTCTCTCCGCTCAGGGCGATACCACCGACGATCTCATCGCCAAGGCGGAAGAGATCAATCCCAAAGCCTCTAAGCGGGAGATGGATATGCTCCTCTCCACCGGAGAGCAGATCTCTGTTGCCCTGTGTGCCATGGCCCTGGAGGCCATGGGACTGCCCTGCGTGTCCCTGGCAGCCTGGCAGGTGGGCATCCAGTCCACCTCCGTCCACTCCGACGCACGCATCAAGAAGATCGATTCCGAGCGCATCCAGTCGGAGCTGGATCAGCACCGCATCGTGCTGGTCACCGGCTTCCAGGGTGTGGACCGCAACGGCGATGTGACGACTCTGGGCCGTGGCGGCTCCGATACCAGCGCCGTGGCGCTGGCGGCGGCCTTCCGGGCAGAGCTGTGCCAGATCTATACCGATGTGGACGGCGTCTACACCACCGATCCCCGCATCGTTCCCAACGCCCGCAAGCTGGAGGAGATTACCTACGACGAAATGCTGGAGCTGGCCAGCCAGGGCGCCCAGGTTCTCCATAACCGCAGCGTGGAGCTGGCCAAGAAGTTCAGAGTGAATTTGGAAGTCGTGTCCAGTCTGGAGAGAAAACCCGGCACGAAAGTTAAGGAGGTCACTAAAGTGGAAAAAACCAACATTGCCGGTGTGGCAAAGGATACCAGTATCGCCCGTGTCGCCCTGGTGGGGCTGCAGCATAATCCCGGCGTCGCCTTCCAGGTCTTCGACCTTTTGAGCAAGCACAACATCAACGTGGACGTGATTTTGCAGTCCATCGGCCGTCAGGACACCAAGGATATCACCTTTACCGTCCATAAGAAGGATGTGGCGGAGACCGAGGAGATCCTCAACGAACATAAGGAAGCGCTGAAGTTCGACCATATCGAGACCGACGTGAGCATCGGCAAGGTCTCCATCGTGGGCGCGGGCCTCATGAGCAACTGCGGCGTGGCCGCCAAGATGTTCGAGGCCCTCTACGAGGCCGGCATCAACATCCAGATGATCAACACCTCTGAGATCCGCGTTTCCGTGCTGCTGGACGAGGAGGACGTCAACAAGGCCGTCAAGGCCATCCACGCCAAGTTCTTCGACGAGGTCTGACGCCCCATTGTGGCGCTTTCCCAACGGGAAAGCGCCACGTCGGTTCTGTCCCGCCTCCCCTTCGCATAGGGTGAAGTGAGGTGAGGCGTACCATGAAACATCCATTCAACCGTTTTGCCGTGCGGTACCTGGCGGCCGTGCTGCTGGGACTGCTGGCTCTGATGCTCCACGGATCTGTACAGGGAGGAATCCTGGCGGTGCTGGTGCCCCAGGCACCCAGCCCCTGGGAGCTTTCCAAGCTGGCTTTCTGGCCGCTTCTGGCGGTAGCGCTGCTCTCGGGAGTGAAGCGGGAGCACGGCCTGGGGCGGCAGCTGCCGATGCTGGTGATTGCTCCGGTGGCCATGACCCTTGTGTGCTGGGCTTTGCTGAGCCTGGGAGGGAGCGGGCCGCTGTGCCTGGTGGTGTGGATGTGCGTGCTGGCGGCGGTTCTTGCCGTGGGAGTGCCGGAGAAGCTGGGCCGCTGGCCTGTGTGGCCGGTGCTGGTGCTGGCTCTGGCGGGGTTTTACATCCTGCTGACGTACCTGCCTCTCTATTGGGGGCCTTTTCTGGATCCGCGGGACGTTGCCGCTATGGCAACGATTCCCTGTTAAGCGGAATAACTTTACAAATGAGGCCGTTTCGTGCTGAGCGGGGCGGCCCTTTAAGGAGGAAACACCATGAACGCCATCGTCACTGTGGTGGGGCAGGACAAGGTGGGTATCATCGCCGCCGTGTGTGCCCTGCTGGCTGAGAACAATGTGAATATCCTGGATATCTCCCAGACCATCCTCCAGGGATCCTTTACCATGGTCATGGCCGTGGATGTGGGAGCATCCAAGGCATCCATCGGGGAGCTGCGGGGGCTGCTGGACCAACTGGGGGAGCGCATGGGTATCTCCATCCGCATCCAGCGGGAGGAGATCTTCGACGCCATGCACCGGATCTGAGGGAGGAGAGGCTATGCTCAATCAGAAAGAGATCCTCTCCACCATTGAGATGATCGACCAGCAGCATCTGGACATCCGCACCATCACCATGGGTATTTCTCTGCTCAGCTGCTGTGACCCGGACCCCAAGCGGGCTTGTGAGAAGATCTACGACAAGATCACCCGGTACGCGGAAAAGCTGGTGTCGACCGGTGAGGATATCGAGCGGGAGTTCGGCATCCCCATCGTCAACAAGCGTATCTCCGTGACCCCCATGGCTCTGGTGGCCGCCGCCAGCGACGCGGAGGACTATGTGCCTTTCGCCCTGGCACTGGACCGGGCGGCCCATACCTGCGGCGTCAACTTCATCGGCGGATACTCCGCTCTGGTGCAAAAGGGGATGACGGCGGCGGATGAGAAGCTCATCCGCTCCATCCCCGAAGCTCTCTCCCGGACGGAGCTGGTGTGCTCCTCCATCAACGTGGGTTCCACCCGGGCGGGCATCAATATGGATGCCGTGGCCCTCATGGGCCGCATCGTCAAGGAAACCGCCGCCGCCACCGCGGACCGGGACGGCCTGGGCTGCGCCAAGCTGGTGGTGTTCTGCAACGCCGTGGAGGA
>NZ_DAWBAJ010000053.1:0-13407 GCF_052306735.1 Dysosmobacter sp.
TCGATGACGGCCACGCCGTTGACCACATGGATGGCGTCCTTCTTGCACTCCTTCTGGCACAGGCCGCAGCCGATGCAGGAGTTGGCGCACACGCTCATGGCGGCCTTGCCCTTGTCCTGGTTGGCGCAGGCCACGTGGACCTTCTTGGACACGGGGACCTCCGCGATCAGGTGGCGGGGGCAGGCAGCGGCGCAGGCCATGCAGTCGGTGCACTTATCGGGATCCACCACGGCGGTACCGTTGGGGCCGATAGACATGGCGCCGAACTGGCAGGCCTTCACGCAGGAGCCGAAGCCCAGGCAGCCGAAAGCGCACTCCAGAGGACCGGCAGCCACCTTGGTGGCGGAGATGCAGTCCTTGACGCCCCGATACTCATAGCGCTTGACGGCGTTGGTGCCGCCGTTGCAGCGGACGAAAGCAACCTTCCGCTCGCCGGAGGGAGCCTCCTGGCCCATGATGGCGGCGATGGCCGCAGCATTTTCAGGGCCGGCGGGGGCGCAGGCGTTGACGGGAGCGGTACCGGCCAGGATGGCGGCAGCGCAGCCGGCGCAGCCGGGATAGCCGCAGCCGCCGCAGTTGGCGCCGGCCAGGTGGCTGAGGATCTGCTCCTCACGGGGATCCTTCTTGACCTCGAAAACCTTGGAGGCCACGGCCAGGATCAGGCCGAACACACCGCCCAGGATACCCAGAACCAGGACAGCGTACAGAACATTCATCATATCCATAATTCAGACCTCCTTACCAGACCTTCAGGCCGGAGAAGCCCATGAACGCCAGAGCCATGAGGCCGGCGGTCACCAGAGCGATGGGGAAGCCCTCGAAGGCCTTGGGATAATCCGCGAACACCAGGCGCTCACGAATGCTGGCGAAGAGCACGATGGCCAGCAGGAAGCCCAGGCCGCCGGTGATGCCGTACACCACAGACTCAATGAAGTTGTAGTTGTTCTGCACGTTCAGCAGCACCACGCCCAGCACGGCGCAGTTGGTGGTGATCAAAGGCAGGTAGATGCCCAGAGCCGTATACAGGGAGGGCATGGACTTCTGCAGGAACATCTCGATGAACTGCACCAGAGCGGCGATGACCAGGATGAAGGCCACGGTCTGCATATACTCCAGGCCCAGGTTCACCAGGATCAGGTTATTGACGACGAAACACACGGCGGACGCCAGGCCCATGACGAAGGTCACGGCGATGCCCATACCAACAGCGGTATCCACCTTCTTGGAAACGCCCAGGAAGGGGCAGCAGCCCAGGAACTGGGAGAAGATGAAGTTGTTGGAGAGAATGGCGCCCAGCGTGATGGCAAGAAGATTATAGATCTGGTCCATTATTTGCTCTCCTCCTTATTCTTGGATCTGCTCAAAGCCCACTGCATAGCCGCAATCAGGCAGGCCAGCACCAGGAAGCCGCCCACAGGCAGGGTCAGCATACCGGCGGGGAACTGAGAGGGCAGGATCTGGATGCCCTTGCCGTCGGGGCCCAGGAGGCCGCCGCCAAAGGTACCGGCGCCCAGGAACTCACGGATGATGCACATGATCAGCAGAACCACGGTATAACCGATGCCCTGGAAGATGCCGTCAAAGAAGGAAGCAGCGATGCCGTTCTTATAGGAGAAGGACTCCGCACGGCCCAGGATGATGCAGTTCACCACGATCAGGGGGATGAACACGCCCAGGGAGGCAGCCAGATCCGGCACAAAAGCCTGGATCAGCAGGTCCACGCAGGTCACGAAACCGGCGATGACCACGATGAACATGGCGATACGGATCTTATCGGGTACGATCTTGCGGATTGCGGAAATAATGACATTGGAGAGGGTCAAAATCACCGTAACGGCCACGCCCATGCCCAAACCGTTGAAAAACGAGGTGGTGATTGCCATGGTGGAGCACATGCCCAGCACCTGCACCAGCACGGGGTTGTTGGTAATCAGACCTTCCTTGAATTGTTTACCCAAATTCATAAGTAGTGTGTCCCCCTTTCTCAGCCCAAAGCGGCCACGGCGGCCAGGGCTGCGTTGACGCCGGTGGTCACGCCGCGGGTAGACACGGTGGCGCCGGTGATGGCCTCCACGTTGGTGCCCACAGCCAGCGTACCGTCAGCGGCGCTCTTGCCGGCAAACTGATCCAGCACGCCGGTGCCGCTGGCCAGAGGCTCGTTCTCCATGATCTTGGAGCCGATGCCGGCGGTCTCGGAGTTGTCCACGATGGACACGCCGGTGACGACGCCGTCGCCGTCCACGCCCACCATCATCTCGATGTTGCCCTGAGAACCGGAGGCAACCACCTTGAGCACATAGCCGGCGCCCTGGCCGTCATAGAGCTCGGTGAGGGTGCCGCCGGCAGCGGTAGCAGCGTCCACAGCCGCCTGGGGCAGCTCCGCCACAGCCTGGAAGCTGGAGGGATCGGAGACCACCTGGGCCATGGCCTGCTCAGTCTTCTGCTGATTGATTTGGGCGATGGGGCCCGCGGTAACGCCGTTGACCAGGCCCAGCAGGCCTGCCACGATGATGCAGGTCACCAGCAGCGTAACGGTGAGCTTGGTGATGTACTTGGGATCCATATCGACCTTTTCCTTGGTCTTCACTTCGTTGCTCATTTCGCAGCCGCCTCCTTCTTGTTGGACTTTACGACGCCGAAACGAGCGGGCTTGACGCTCTTGTCGATCAGAGCCACGAAGAGGTTCATGACCATGATGGAGTAGCACACGCCCTCGTTATAGGAGCCGAAGTAACGGATAAACACGGTGAACAGGCCGCAGCCGATGCCGAAGATCAGCTGGCCCTTCTTGGTAACAGGAGAGGTGGCGTAGTCGGTGGCCATGAAGAAGGCACCCAGCATCACGCCGCCGCTGAAGAGGCTGCAGAGCATCCACTCCACGTTGGAGGCACCGGCCTTGGGGAACAGGAGGGTCAGCACGGCCACGGTGGCAAGATACCCAACGGGGGTCTGCCAGTTGATGACCTTGCGCCAGATGAGGTACACACCGCCGATGAGGATCATCAGGGCGGAGATCTCACCCATGGAGCCGCCGCAGTTGCCCAGGAACAGGTCGGAGATCTGATAGTTCTCCAGCAGGCCGGCCAGATCGCCGGACTTCATGTAGGCCAGCGGGGTGGCGGCGGTGACGGCATCCACGGTGCCGCCGAAGAGGGGCGCCTTGCTCTGGGCGGGATCGATCCAGGTGGTCATGACGCTGGCGTAGCTGCCCAGCAGGAACGCACGGCCGGCCAGGGCGGGGTTGACGAAGTTCTTGCCGATGCCGCCGAAGAGCTGCTTGACCAGCACGATGGAGAAGAAGCCGCCCACCACGATCATCCACAGCGGGGTGGAGACGGGGCAGACAAAGGCCAGCAGCATGCCGGTGACGACAGCGCTGAGGTCGCCCACAGACTGGGGCTTCTTCATGAGCTTGCGATAGAGCCACTCCCAGAACACACAGCCCACCACAGACACCGCCGTCAGCAGCAGGGCCTCGATGCCGAACTTCCAGATGGCCCAAGCCAGAGCGGGCACCATCGCGATGATGACGTCCAGCATGATGGAGCGGGTATTCTCAGAAGCACGGATGTGGGGGGAAGAAGTGGCAATGAGTTTCAGATTCTTGTAGTCCGTCATTTGTTAGCGGCCTCCTTCTTCTCTTCCTCGGCCTTCTTGGCCGCGGCGGCCTTCTCAGCAGCGGCCTTATCCTTAACCAACTGCTTGCCGGTCTTGAACATATGAGTCAGATGCACACGGGCGGGGCAGATGTAAGAGCAGGCGCCGCACTCCATGCAGTCCATGATGTGGGCTGCCTCCAGCTCCTCCACCATGCCCTTGGAGGCATACTGGAACATAAACAGAGGCTCCAGGTGCATGGGGCAGGCGGCCACGCACTTGCCGCAGCGGATGCACTGGGGGTTCTCCACGGTCTTCTCCTCGTCCTCGCAGAAGGCCAGCATGGCGCCGGTGCCCTTGGCGACGGGGATGTCCGCGGTATACTGGGCCATGCCCATCATGGGGCCGCCGCAGATCAGCTTATAGGTGCCGTCCTTCAGGCCGCCGCAGGCATCGAACAGGCAGGAGACCGGGGTGCCGATGGGGCACTCGATGTTCTTGGGCTCCACCACGCCGGAGCCGGAGACCGTGACGATCTTCTTCACCACGGGCATGCCGGTGGTGATGGCCCGGAAGATGGCGCAGGTGGTGTTGATGTTGAACACAGCGCAGCCGATGTTGGCGGGCAGACCGCCGGGAGGCACCTGCTTGCCGGTGATGGCCTGACAGAGCTGCTTCTCACCGCCCTGGGGGTAACGGCAGCGCAGGGGCTCCACCACCACGGGGGCCTTCTTCTCGGCAATGACCTTGTTCATGGCGTCAATGCCGTTTTGCTTGTTGTCTTCCACGCCGATGATGACCTTGTCCACGCCGAACATCTTGGCAAGGTACGTGGCGCCGCCGATGATCTCCTCGGGACGCTCCAGCATGGTGCGGTGGTCACCGGTGATGTAGGGCTCGCACTCGGCGCCGTTGATGATGACGGTATCCACCTTGCCGATGCCGCTGGTGATCTTCACGTGGGTGGGGAACGTTGCGCCGCCCATACCGACGATGCCGGCGTTCTTCACGATCTCGATCATCTCGTCCACCGTCAGCGCGTCGGGGTTGGCGGGGGCCTGGACTTCCTCAGACAGTTCGTCCTTGAAGTCGTTTTCAATGACGACGGACATCATGTTGCCGCCCATGGAATAGGGACGGGGCTCCACTGCCTTGACCGTGCCGGAAACACTGGCGTGGATCGGCGCGCCCAGACCATGGAACTCGCCGATCTTCTGGCCCACCTTCACGTGGTCCCCGGCTTTGACCAGGGGCGTGCAGGGCGCGCCAAAGTGCATCGACATGGGAATGACCACAACAGCGGGCGGTGCCAGCTGCTCGATGGCCTTTTCATTGGTCGCGGCCTTCATATCATGGGGATGAACGCCGCCAAAGAAAGCTTGTGCCATTGTCTTCACCTCATTTTTACTCCTGATAGTGTTCCGGGCCGCCGCCGCCTCCGTTCCGGCGTAAAGGGCGTGGGGCGCACCCGGGTGATACTACCACATACTGCGCTTTATTCTACACCCAACTTTAAAAAATGTCCAGACTGTGAACGACGGTTTTTGTGGAAAAAACGCACTTTCTCGGGGAAACTTTTATAGCTTTCCACATATTTCCTCCTTTTTAACGCTTCTTAACGCCTCCTTCCCGCCAGAGCCGCACTTGTCAAGGCACTTGAAACATGATACACTGAAACGCAACAAAGATTCCGCCGGGATGTGCCCGGAAAAGGAGGTCTTCCCCTGACATGATGGCACAACTCATTGACCGCAAGGCCCTCAAGGCCCAGATGAAGGATCTGCTGCGCACCGCCCAGGTGAGTGCCGTGGGCATGACGGCGCTGTATCTGGCACTTACGCTGGCTTTGAATTTTGCAGACACCGTGGTGGGTGTCTCCGCATGGGATCCCCTGCGCACCGCCGGTTCCTCCGTATTCCTGAATCTCTTTGTCTCCATCCTCACCTGGATGATGGGCATGGTGCTGGGTGCCGGCTTCGTCCTTTACTGCATGGCGGTCCGCCGGGGAGAGCGGGCGGAGTATATCACCCTCTTTGACGGGTTCTCTACCGTGGGCCGGATCCTGGGGCTCAACATCGTCATGAGCTTTTTCATCGTGCTGTGGTCCATGCTCTTCGTGATTCCCGGCATCATTGCCGCCTACCGCTACCGCTTCGCCCTCTATAATCTGCTGGAAAATCCGGACATGGGCATCCTGGAGGCCCTGGATCGCAGCAAGGAACAGACTTACGGCTACAAGGGCCAGCTCTTTTTGCTGGATCTGAGCTATCTGGGCTGGGGGGTGCTGGCCGCTCTGCCGGCTCTTGTCATCAACTACTCCGTCACCACCCAGTCCATGTTCGCCCTACTGGCAAATACCCAGGTGGCCTACACCGGCCTGGCGGCCCTCTCCACGGAGGTCACGGCCCTGGTGTGCGGCATCTGGAGCCTGGTGGTGTCCCTGTTCTACCTGCCGGTGTACCAGTGCACGGATATCGGCTATTATGAGATCGCCAAACAGACCTGGACCGGCGGCCAGGATTCCGCCCCCTGGAGCGGCTGGAACCGGGACGACGGTCCCGACGGCCTGGGCGGCCTGTGATCCCTTTTCCCAGCGTACAAGTCCCGGACGGGTTTTAGAACCCGCCCGGGACTTTTTTCTCTTCCGTCAGCCGCCTGTCAAAAATACCATGGCAGGGATATCCCGAATATGGTATGATCAAATCACGCAAAATACCGCCATTCTTTATGGTCAGAGAGGAGGGTTCCCATGCTGACCTATTCCATGGATGCCCGGGGCAATACGCCCCTGTACGAATACCTGTACCGGTGCATCCGGGACGACATTCTCTCCGGCGTGCTGGCCGCCGGGGAAAAACTCCCCTCCAAGCGGGCCCTGGCAGATCACCTGCACCTGTCCGTCATCACCGTGGAGGGCGCCTATCAGCAGCTGGAGGCGGAGGGCTATATCCGCGCCAGCCCCCGCCGGGGATTTTTTGTGCTGCCGGTGGAGCGGACGGCTCCCCCGGCCATCTCCGCCCCTGCCGCGGCGCCGGAGACGGCGGGGAAAACCTGGCGTCTGGACCTCAAGAGCAACCGGGTGGACACCGCCCGGTTTCCCGTCTCCGTCTGGGCCCGGCTCACCCGGCAGGTTCTCAGTGAGGACGGCGGCGCCCTGCTGCGGCCGGTGCCCCACCAGGGCCTGCCCGCCCTGCGGCAGGCCATCGCCCGGGACCTGCGGGACTACAAGGGCATGGCCGTCTCGGCAGAGCAGGTGGTGGTGGGCGCCGGTGCGGAGTATCTCTATTTGCTGCTGGCCCAGCTGCTGGGCCCGGACACCGTGCTGGCGGTGGAGGATCCGGGCTATCCCAAGATCCGCCTGGTATACGGCAAGTGCGGTGCCCGGTGCCGCCCGGTACCTTTGGACAGCCAGGGGCTGGATATGGGGGCCCTGGCCGCCTCCGGTGCCACCGCCGTACACCTGTCTCCTTCTCACCACTATCCCACGGGGCTGGTGACCCCCATCGGACGGCGTCAGGAGCTGCTGCGCTGGGCATCGGACACCGGCGGCATCATCATTGAGGACGACTACGACAGCGAGTTCCGCTTCTCCGGCCGTCCCATCCCCACTCTTCAGAGCATCGACGGCGAGGGCCGGGTGATCTACATGAACACCTTCTCCCAGACCATCTCTCCGGCCATGCGGGTGGGGTTCATGGTACTGCCTCCCCGTCTGCTGGAACGCTACCGCCGGGAGCTGGACTTTTACGCCTGCACCGTCCCGGCCCTGGATCAGCACGTGCTGGGCCGCTTTCTTGCCGGAGGCCACTATGAGCAGCATCTCTCCCGCATGCGCAAGGAGTACCGGGACCGCCGCGCAGGCGTTCTGGAGGCCTTCCGCTCCAGCCCCTTTGCCGGGCGCATCTCCATCTCCGAGCAGGGAGCGGGGCTCCACTTTCTCCTGAACCTGCGCACCGCCCGCTCCGACCAGGTGCTTCGGGCTCGGGCGGAGGAACTGGGGGTACGGCTGGGCTTTTTGTCGGAGTACGCCGCCGTGCCCGACCCCGCCTACGCCCACACCCTGGTGATCAACTACGCGGGGCTGGACGGCAGCCGCCTGCCGGAGGCCATGGATCTTTTGTCGGAGGTCTTCGCCGAACCCTGAAAACGCAGAAGGGCCCCCGGGCTGATGCCCGGGGGCCCTTTTTTACAGTTCTTACAGGTTCTTGTTGAGGATATCCACAAAGACCTGGCCGGGCATGACGCCCACCTTGCGGTCGAACTCCACGCCGTTTTTCAGGAACACCACGGTGGGGATGCTCATGACGCCGAACTGACGGGCCAGATCCGGCTCCTCATCCACATTCACCTTGCCCACCAGGGCCTTGCCCTCAAACTGCTGGGCGATCTCCTCCACCACGGGAGAGAGCATCTTGCAGGGGCCGCACCAGGAGGCCCAGAAGTCCACCATAGCCACGGGAGCGGCGCTGACTGCCGCCTGGAACTCAGAAGTCTTTAAATGCTTGATTGCCATAACGATCATTCTCCTTATATTAAATGTATATGATTTAGGATGGATCGGATTCTCTCAGGATATGCGGAATCCCTCCGATTCAACCCTGTTTCTTTTCCGCCCGCAGCAGATCCGCCACATAGGCCGCGGCGCTCTGTCCGGCGATGAGCCCTTCTCCGGCGGCCTTGGACACCTGGAGGGGGCCTCCGGTGCAGTCTCCCGCCGCGAACAGGCCCGGCAGGTTGGTGGCCATCTTCCGGTCCACCGCCACATAGCCGTTCTCCAGCGTCAGGCCCGGGAACAGGTCTCCCGGCGCTGCCGTGGGCCGGAGGATGAACACGCCCTCCACCTGCGCCGTCTCGCCGTCGCAGGTGACGGAACTCACCTGTCCGTCTCCCCGGATCTCGCAGGTTCTGGGATTGTTGAAATAGGTAACGGAGCAGCCCAGTCCCCGGAGGAAATCCGCTTCCTTCCGGGCGGTATCCGTATAGCCCAGCACCGCCACCGCCTTGCCCCGGTAGAGCATGCCGTCGCAGGTGGCGCAGTAGCTGACGCCCCGGCCCAGATGCTCCGTCTCGCCGGGGAATTTCTTCCCCCGGGAAACGCCTGCCGCCAGGATCACCGCCCGGGCGTTGTACATGTCGCTACCCACGCTGACATACCAGCTGCCGGACACCGCCATGGCAGTGAGGGCCTTGCCAGAGAGGAATTCCACCCCGTCCCGCTCCGCATGGGAGCGCATCTCCCGCAGGAGCCCCGCGCCGCTGCGGCCGGGCATGCCCAGGTAGTTTTCCACCTTTTCCGCCCGCCACAGGGGATTTTCCTCCAGCGGATTGGACACCACCAAAACGCTGCGGCCCCGGGCCCGGGCATTGATGGCCGCCGACAGCCCGGCGGGCCCGCCGCCGATCACCAGGATCTCACAGGACATAGCCGGATACCTCCTCCCCCATCAAAGCCGCCACCAGAGCGGCCACCTCCGCCGACGCGGCGTGGTAATAGACCTCGTTTCCCACCCGCTCGGCGGTGACGATCCCTGCCGAACGGAGCTTTTGCAGATGCTGGGAGATACAGGACTGGGACATCCCGGTCCCCCGCTCCATACAGCCCACATTGCGGCAGCCCATCACCAGCAGGCTGTGGACGATCCGCAGCCGCACGGGATTGGATAATGCCTTCAGCAGCGCCGCCCGCTCCTCGTAATCAATGTTCGTTTCCATGGGCTTCACCGCCTTCCTGTTTTTTGATATTAGAATATCATAATGTTCTCATTATAGAAGTTGTTTATGCAACACTTTCCCGTTTTTTCAGAAAGTTCCTCCGGGCTTGTCCCACGGCAAAAATTCCGCCTGCCGCCCCGGCGGGGCCGTTGCTTTTAGGCCGGGAGTCTGGTATCATGAAACCAACAGCAAATTGGGAGCCGGCAGGAGATCCCGCCGGCTCCCTATTCAAAAAAGCGGCGGGCCCCGCGCCGGGGGCGGACGCTGCGCGAGGTAAACAACCGGGGGGCCACCTGCCGCTTGCACCATCCTATGCGCCGGCGTTTTCCTGCGTCACCGGGCCTGGCCCCCATGTCCCGGCGCCTGGCCGCCGGAAATCAAAAAAGGGAGTGTTTTTTATGGTCAAAATCGCACCCTCCATCCTCTCTGCGGATTTTGCGAATCTGGAGCGGGATATTCAGCGGATCTCCACCGCCGATTATGTCCACGTGGACGTGATGGACGGCATGTTCGTCCCCAACATCACCATCGGCATCCCGGTGGTGAAATCCATCCGCCCCACCACGCAGCTGCCTCTGGACGTGCATCTGATGATCGTGGAACCTGTGCGGTATGTGGAGCAGTTCTGCGACGCCGGGGCGGATCTGGTGACAGTCCATGTGGAGTCCGACACAGAGGAGAACATTCACGCCGCCATTGACAAGATCCACGCCAAGGGCAAGAAGGCCGGCATCGTCCTCAAGCCCAAGACCCCGGCGGAGGCGGCCCTTCCCTTCCTGGAAAAGGTGGAGCTGATCCTGGTGATGACGGTGGAGCCGGGCTTTGGCGGCCAGAAGTTCATGGCGGACATGATGCCCAAGGTCTCCACCCTGCGCAAGTGGATTGATGAGAAGAATCCCGCCTGCGAGCTGGAGGTGGACGGCGGCGTGGCCCCGGACACCTGCAAGACCTGCATTGAGGCCGGTGCCAACGTGCTGGTGGCCGGCAGCGCCGTGTACAAGGCGGAGGATATCCCCGCCCGCATTGCCCAGCTGCGGGGCTGAGAATCAGGAGGTACTTTTATGGCAAATACCACGCTGCCCCGGGTCTCCCTGGGCGTCTACCCCACTCCTTTTTATAAATTGGAGCGTATCAGCGCCCAGTACGGCCGGGACATCTGGATCAAGCGGGACGACCTGTGCGGCGTAGCCCTGGGGGGCAACAAGGTCCGCAAGCTGGAGTATCTGCTTGCCCAGGCCCGCTCGGAGGGCTGCGACACGGTGTTCACCACCGGCGGCGCCCAGTCCAACCACGCCATGCTCACCGCCGCCTGTGCCGCCCGGCTGGGGATGCAGACCATCCTGCTGCTGAAAAAGCGGGGCGTCACCGAGCACCGGGGCAATCTGGTGCTGGACGACATCTACGGCGCCCAGGTGCGCCTGGTGGATACCGACGACTATCAGGACATCTACCGGGAGATGGACCGCCTCAGTGGGGAGCTGGCGGCCCAGGGCCACAAATGCTATCCCATCCCCGTGGGCGGGTCCACAGCCTTGGGCGCGGTGGGCTATGTCCACTGCGTGGAGGAGATGGCCGCCCAGCTGCCCCAGGGCATGCAGGTGGGGCACATCGTCTCCGCCACCGGCTCCGGCGGCACCACCGCGGGCCTCCTGCTGGGTGCCGCCCGCTGCCTGCCGGGAGCCAAGGTCACCGGCATCGGCGTGGACGACGATCCCTTTGAGGACATCGTACCGGAGCTGGCAGCCGGAGCTGCGGAGCTGCTGGGGTGGGATCTGCCCCGCCGGGATGGCGACTTTGAAATGGTGTACCATGTGGGCCCCGGCTATGCCATTCCCAATCCGGAGGACACCCCCTATATCCAGGAGCTGGCCCGGACGGAGGGCATTTTGCTGGATCCGGTGTACACCGGCAAGGCCTGGGCGGGAATGCTGCGCCTTCTGAAAGAGGGCTATTTCACCGGCGACGCGCCTGTGGCCTTTGTCCACACCGGCGGCGCCGCGGCCCTCTTCGCCATGGATCTGCCGGAAGCATCGAAATAAAGGAGCGTAGCGTACACCATGGAATATTTCCCCGCACCTCTTGAAAAACTGGTGGAGCAATTCGCCCGGCTGCCGGGCATCGGCGGCAAATCCGCCCAGCGGCTGGCCTTTTATGTGCTGGGCCTGCCGGAGGCGGAGGCCCAGGAGTTTGCCGACGCCATCGTGGACGCCAAGAAAAGCGTCACCTGCTGCCCGGAGTGTCAGAACTTCACCGCCGGAGGGCTGTGCCCCATCTGCGCCTCCCCGAAACGGGACCCCTCCGTCATCTGCGTGGTGGCGGATCCCCGGGACGTGGCCGCCATTGAGCGCAGCCGGGAGTTCAACGGCCGCTACCACGTGCTCCACGGCGTCATCTCCCCCATGAACCACGTGGGCCCCGACGACCTTTCCATCAAATCCCTGGTGGAGCGAGTGGCCAAGGGCGGCGTGGAAGAGGTCATCATGGCCACCAACCCCGACACGGAGGGAGAGGCCACCGCCATGTATATCGCCCGGCTCTTAAAGCCCTTCGGCGTCCGGGTGACCCGCTTGGCCTATGGCATCCCCGTGGGCGGACATCTGGAGTTTGCGGACGACGCCACGCTGATGCGGGCTCTGGAAGGCCGCCGGGATATTTAACATCGAAAAAGTGCTTCTGCACTTTTTCGAGAGGGATACAGCCCGCTGCGCGCATCATTTGGCCGTCATAGCAAAGCGGGGACCGGTATCACCGGTCCCCGCTTTATCATGGCTTGGGATAGGGCAGATCCGACGGAAGCCCCAGCAAATAGTCTGCCGACACGTGGTAATACAGGCACAGCCGCCGCAGATCTTCCAGGTTCGGCTCCGCCTCGTCCCGTTCCAAATGGGATATTTTCCGCTGGGAACTGCCCAGCGATTCCGCAAGCCGCGCCTGGGAAAGGGGCGGCTCCCGATCCTCCCGCAAAGTCTTGATCCGCTGTCCAAACGTCATCATTTATCACCCAGACCAATTTAGCATAGCCGAAAACAGGCTATTGCATTTTAGAGAAAAATAGTCTAAACTGGTCCTGAGGTGGTTATGATGACTGAGACCTGTCAAACCTGCCGGCACTTCCGCCAGCACTACATCAAAATGGGCTGGCGGTATGCCCCCATTCTCCACGGGCACTGCGTCTATCCCCGGCTGAAGCCCCGCCGGGCGGACACCCCTGCCTGCCCCTGCTACCGTCCCCGGGAGGACGCATAAAAAAGCGGACCGGCAAAAGCCGGTCCGCTTTTTATAACTTGTTATCAGGCGCTCAGCACTTCTCGAAGACAGTGGCAGTGCCCATGCCGCCGCCGATGCACAGGGTAGCCAGGCCCTTCTTGGCCTCGGGACGCTTCTGCATCTCGTGGAGCAGGGTGACAATGATCCGGGCGCCGGAAGCACCAACGGGGTGGCCCAGAGCGATAGCGCCGCCGTTGACGTTGACCTTGCTCATGTCGAAGCCCAGCTCACGGGCAACGGCGATGGACTGAGCGGCGAAAGCCTCGTTGGCCTCCACCAGGTCGATGTCGTCGATGGTGACGCCGGCCTTGGCCATAGCGTTGCGGGAAGCCACCACGGGGCCGACACCCATGATCTTGGGATCGACGCCGCCCTGGCCCCAGCCGATCAGCTTGGCCATGGGCTTGAGGCCGTACTTCTCAACAGCCTCACCGGAGGCCAGGATGATGGCGGCAGCGCCGTCGTTGATGCCGGAGGCGTTGGCGGCGGTGACACGCTGGGTGCCCTTGTCCTCAGCATCCTGGATGCCCTTGGGCTCGAAGGTGTGGACAACCTGGGGGTTGGGGGACTCGGGGCCCACGGGGAACGCGCCGCGCAGCTTGGCGATGCTCTCAGGGGTGACGCCCTCCTTGGGATACTCGTCGCGCTTGAACTCCACGATCTCCTTCTTGACCTTCACGGGAACGGGAACGATCTCGTCGTCAAAACGGCCGGCATCCCGGGCAGCGCAGGCCTTCTGCTGGGAAGCAGCGGCGAACTCGTCCTGCTCCTTGCGGGTGATGCCCCAGATATCATTGATGTTCTCAGCGGTGGTGCCCATGTGATAGTTGT
>NZ_DAWBAJ010000054.1:0-13369 GCF_052306735.1 Dysosmobacter sp.
CAGGCTCCCCAGCAGTTCAAGCAGCTGCTGATGACCTCCGGCTTTGACCGCTATTTCCAGATCGCTCCCTGCTTCCGGGATGAGGACGCCCGGGCCGACCGCTCCCCCGGCGAGTTCTACCAGCTGGATATGGAGATGGCCTTCGCCTCCCAGGAGGACGTGTTCGCCGTTCTGGAGGACGTGCTGCCTCCCATCTTCGCCAAGTACGGCAAGTATGACCGTGCCTCCGGCGCTCCCTTTATGCGCATCCCCTACACCGAGGCCATGGAGAAGTACGGCTCCGACAAGCCGGACCTGCGCATCGACCTCACCGTTCAGGATGTGACGGAGGTGCTCTCCGGCTGCGGCTTCGGGCCCTTCGAGGGCAACCGGGTCAAGGCCGTGGTGGTGGGCGACTTCCACGAGACCCGCAAATTCATCGACAAGACCCTGGCCGACGTGGAGGTGGTCTCCGGCGGCAAGCCCTACTGGTTCCGCCTGGACGAGAACGGCGAGATCGTGGGCGGCATCGCCAAGTTCGTCACTCCCATCAAGGAGCAGGTGGTCTCCGCTTTGAACCTGAAACCCAATGACTTCGTGGCTCTCTCCGCCGGCAAGCTGGGCGAGGCCCAGAAGACCGCCGGCGTCCTGGTGAAGACCCTGGGCGCCGCCGTCCCCGGCCACATGGACAAGGAGCAGTACGCCTTCTGCTGGATCGTGGACTTCCCCATGTACGAGATCGGCGAGGAGTCCGGAGAGCTGGAGTTCTGCCACAACCCCTTCTCCATGCCCTCCGGCGGCCTGGAGGTGCTCCTCAAGGCGGAGCGTGGCGAGATCGACCCCCTCACCATCACCGCCGACCAGTACGACCTGGTGTGCAACGGCGTGGAGCTCTCCTCCGGCGCCGTGCGGAACCACGACCCTGAGATCATGATCAAGGCCTTCGAGATGGTCCGTCTGGGCGAGGAGGACGTGAAAGCCAAGTTCCCCGCCATGTACAACGCCTTTACCTACGGCGCACCCCCCCATGCCGGTATTGCCCCGGGCATTGACCGCATGGTGATGCTGCTGGCGGGCGAGGACTCCATCCGGGAGATCATCCCCTTCCCCATGAACAAGAACGCCATGGACGTGATGATGGGGGCCCCCAGCGAGGTGACGCAGAAGCAGCTGGATGAGCTGCACATCGCGCTGGTGAAGCCTGAGGAATAAACAGCAAAACGCCCCGCTCCCATAAGGAGTGGGGCGTTTATTCTTCGTCAGTCTCTTCCTGATAGCAAATCAGGTCCTCCGGTGCGCACTTCATAATCTTGCACAGCTTCCCAAGCGTCACCGTCGTGATCGGTTCATCATGTCGAATCCTTTGCAGGGTGGCGGATTCAATTCCCTGGTTGCCCAGATAATAATAGGAAATATTGTGTTTTTTCATATATTCCCGCATCGGTGCAAACGAAATCGGCATGAAATCACCTCATGCCAATTATATGTAAGTTGACGAAATCCATTATAGTAATTATAATGACTATACGAGGTGATGACAGTGGACTATCAAATTCTGTACCACAAGCTGTTCAACGCCTGCACAGATGCGCTGAATGACATGGAAAATCAAAACTTTGGTCAGGCAAAAGACCGATTGATTTCCGCCCAGCAGGAGGCAGAGGACCTCTATTTGAATCAAACTGCCGCAACGGAAAAGGCGGAGCCGTAAGGCTCCGTCTTTTTTTTGCAAGGGCATCTCCTTTCAAGGATTCCACCCCCCATTTTCTTTTGGTCTTGCCCAAAAGAAAACGGGCCGTGGACGGTCCAAAAGAAAAGGCGCAAAACGGCAAGACGGCCCAAAATGGCCATCTTGCCGTAAGTACGGGAATCTTCTCAGACACTGCCCATGGAACCCGGAAGTCTTCTGCCGAGTACGCCGGGCATTTGTACTGATAGGCCCCTATACCCGCATGAAAACTGCGGCGGAATTTCCGGCAGTGGTCGGATGTGACCAGTTTCTCTTTCCGCGCGTTCCGCTTCGCTACGCGCTGCCCGGGCGCGTATGGGCAGCGGCAGCGGAAAGAGAAGTATTGTCAATCCGGTGGCTGCACCCCGTTGACTGCTAAGGTACGGCATGCGGGAAAGCACTGCCCGGAGTAGTACCGGGTTCGGCGCACTCGGCAGTGTCTTGCAGGGTTTGCAGAGAGTGTCTGAGAAGACCAGCGCTTTCTTTTCCACCGCTCCGGCGGCGGCTTTTCTTTGGCAAGACAAAGAAAAGCGGGGGCCGGAATCTATCATAGGGGACGCCTTTGCAAAAAAGAGACGGTAGAGTTTCCCCTGCAAACATGGTATACTGGTGAAAATGTTCCCCGGGAGGTGCATCCCCATGAAACGCATTCTGACGGCGGCTCTGGCCGCCTTCCTGCTGCTGGTCCTCCCTGCCTGCGGCGCATCCTCGCAGACGGCACAGGAACCGCCTGCAGCGCAAGAACCGGAGGAGGCCCCCACCCCGCCTCCGGAGCCCACGGAGGAGGAGCTGGAAGCCCAGGAGATCGAGGATCTCCTCTCCTCCCTGACCACGGAGGAAAAGGTGGGCCAGCTGTTCTTCGTCCGCTGTCCGGCGGAGAGCGCCGCGGAGGACGTGGGCACCTACCACCTGGGAGGCTACATCCTCTTCGGCCGGGACTATCAGGACGCTGCGGGCGCCTGGCTCACCAGGGAGCAATTCACCGCCACAGTGCAAAGCTACCAGGATGCCGCCCTGGCGGATACCGGCATTCCCCTGCTCATCGGCTCCGACGAGGAGGGGGGCACCGTCACCCGGGCCAGCCGGAACCCCAACCTCTTTGACGCCCCCTTCCTCTCCCCCCAGGCTCTGGCCAGGGAGCAGGGGGAGACGGACACACACAACGTCTTTGCCGCCGACGCCTGGGAGAAAAACAGCGCGCTGCTGGCCCTGGGCATCAATGTGAACCTGGCCCCGGTGGCGGACGTGTCCACCGACCCTGCCGACTTCATCTATGACCGCTCCCTGGGGCAGGACGCCCAGGCTACCGCCGACTATGTGACCGACGTGGTCACCGCCATGGGGGATTGCGGCATCGGCAGCGTTTTGAAGCACTTCCCCGGCTACGGCAATAACGCCGACACCCACACCGGCATTGCCGTGGACCAGCGGAGCCTGGAGAGCTTTGAGAAAAGCGACTTTCTCCCCTTCTCCGCCGGCATCGCCGCCGGGGGCGGAAAGACCGCCGTGCTGGTGTCCCACAACATCATGACGGCGGTGGACGATTCCCTTCCCGCCTCCCTCTCCCCGGCGGTCCACGACCTTCTCCGGGACGATCTGGGCTTTGACGGCGTGGTGATGACCGACGATCTGGCCATGGAAGCCGTAGCCGCATACGCCGCTGACGGTGCCGTGGCCGTCATGGCCCTCCAGGCGGGGAACGACCTGGTGATCACCACCGACTACCGCACCCAGATCCCCAAGGTGCTGGAGGCGGTGGAAAACGGCACCCTCTCCATGGACACCATCGACACAGCCTGCCGCCGCCTTCTTACCTGGAAGCAGAATCTGGGTCTTTTGTAAAACCGATGCTGCAAATCCCCGTCCTGTTAGGGAAAGAACCTCATTGGAAGAGCGGATGAAAAAGGAGGCGTTCCCTTGAAGCGAGCTTTGCGGATTTTTGGCCTCTCGGCCCTTGCCATGTGCCTGTTGACGGTCTTTGCCCTGGCGGACTCCGGCCCCAAGGACCTGCTGACCGTGCGGGTGGAACACCCCCCGGAGGAGGGGTACTACCTGGACCTGGTGGCGGAGGGGGAATATGAGGGCCACACCTACGGCAGCGGTGACAGTGAATACAGCGGCATCGATTGGAGTTACTCGGATGAGGAAGCGGCAGCCCTGGACGCGGAATTGCTGGACGCCCTCCGCGCCGCCGTGCCGGAGGGATCCCATGCCTGCACGGCGGAGGGCACCAATGGTGCCCCCATGTGGGGCGATCTGGAGGGAGAGGACAGTCTCTCGGGCGCCCGGCTCCACACGTTCAGCTATTTCGGCGTACCGGATACCTATCAGGTTCTGATCGTCACCAAAGACGGGGACTCCTACCTCTCCCCGCCCTGCACCCGGCAGGTGCTCCAGTCCTCCGTCACCGTGGACTGGGCGTCGAAGTCTGTGGCGGTACCGTCGGTGTGGGCAAGCTATGTACTGCAATTTCTGTGCACCGCCCTCACCACCCTGGTCATTGAGGGAGGACTGCTGCTGCTCTTCGGCTTCGGCAAGACGAAACGCAACCGGCTGGTATTCCTGCTGGTGAATCTCGTCACCCAGGGAGGACTGGCTGTGTATACCGCCCATCTGTTCCTCCGCCACGGGGTCAGCGGCTGGTCGGTGCTTTTCGGCCTGATCCCGGCGGAACTGGTCATCACCGCAGTGGAAGCGCTGCTCTACCGGTATCTGCTCACCGGGCAGACCCGGGCCCGGGCCACCGCCTACGGCGTTCTCGCCAATCTCTGCTCCGCCGCTCTGGGAATTTTCCTGGCAGAGCCTGTGTGGCAGTTGATGGTATCAATTCTCTGACACGAAAGGAATGCTTCCCCATGGAAACGGAAAAACTCTACTATACCGACCCCTTTCTCACCACCTTTACCGCCAAGGTCCTCTCCTGTGAGGCGGGCAAGGGCGGGTATCTTGTCACCCTGGACCGCACCGCCTTCTATCCCGAGGGAGGCGGCCAGCCCGCCGACCACGGGACCCTGGGCGGCATTGCCGTCACCGATGTCCATGAAAAGGACGGGGTGGTAATCCACACTGTCGAAAAAGCGGTGGAAATTGGCGAAAACGTCACCGGCCGCATTGACTGGGCCCGGCGCTTCGACCACATGCAGCAGCACTCCGGGGAGCACATCCTCTCCGGTATTTTGTGCCGGGACTACCACTGTGACAATGTGGGCTTCCATCTGGGGGCCGACACCGTCACCATCGACTACAACACGGACATCTCCTGGGAGGAGGCCCTGGCGGCGGAGTACCAGGCCAACCAGGTCATCTGGGCGGACGCCCCGGTGGAGATCACCTACCCCTCCCCGGCGGAGCTGGAGCAGCTGGACTACCGCAGCAAAAAGGCCCTGACGGGGAAGGTTCGCATCGTCACCTTCCCGGAGGCGGACTGCTGCGCCTGCTGCGGCACCCATGTCCTCCGGGCGGGCCAGGTGGGCATCATCAAGGTCCTCTCCTGCCAGAAGTTCCGCTCCGGCGTGCGCATGGAGATCCTCTGCGGGGAGCGGGCCTGGCGCTACCTCTCCGGCACCTATGACCAGGCCCACGCCGTGGGCCAGCACCTGAGCGTTAAGCCCCTGGAGGCCGCCGCCGCGGTGGAGCGCCTCACCGAGGAGCTCACCGCCGCCAAAGCCCGCATGGCGGAGCTGGAGGGGGAGGTCTTTTCCCACAAAGCCCACGCATATTGTGGAAAAGGGGACGTGGTGTTGGTAGAGCCCTCTCTGCGGCCGGATGGCGTCCGGCGCCTGGCGGACGCCGTGGCCAAAGAATGCGGGGGTCTCGCGGCGGTATTTGCCGGGGAGGACGGCCGCTACAACTATGCCCTGGTGCGCGCCGACGGGGCGGACATCGCCCCCCTGGTGAAAGCCATGAACGCCGCCCTCACCGGACGGGGCGGCGGCCGCAGCGGCTTTGCCCAGGGCAGCGTCCAGACGGACGCGGACACCATCCATGCCTTTTTCAACAATTTTGCCGGAAAGGTGGAATAATCCCTCATGCGCTATGTTTTGGTAGAATACGACCATCCCCAGGAGGACGAGGCCAAGCAGGTCTACTCGGAGCTGGACCGGGAGGGGCTGGAGACCCGGCGAGTGGAGCTCTACCCCAATGGGCTGTGGTTTGCCTACGGGGATGAGCATGGCCGGGAGGAGGCCCTCTCCTCCACCCCCTTCCCCGCCGATGTGCGGGAGCTGAACGTGCCCGGAGAGGTTTCCGCCCGGACCATCGCCCCGGGGGTGTTCCGGGAGGTCTGGGACCAGGCGGCAGAGCGGCCCGACGGCTTTATGGGCATGTTTTTCTGAGAAGCCGCAAAAAATACGCCTGAAAAGGCGTAGCAGGGCGCGTAAGGCGCCGGGAGGGTCTATGAAGGATACGGATACCATCTGCCTGGCAGGGGGCTGTTTCTGGGGCATGGAGGCCCTTTACCGCCGTCTGCCGGGGGTCACAGACGTGGTATGCGGCTATGCCAACGGCGATACCGCCGCCCACGCCAACTATGAAACGGTGTGCACCGGCATCACCGGCTTCCGGGAGGCGGTGCTCATCACCTGGGACACGGGAAAGACCTCCCTGGAGGCGCTGCTCTTTGCTTTCTTTGCGGTGGTGGACGTGGAGCTGCCGGGCCGCCAGGGGGCGGACATCGGCACCCAGTACCAGACGGGGATCTACTGGACCACCCCGGAACAGGCGCGGGTGGTCCAGGCCGTAGCCGCCATGGAGGCGGCGGCGGTGCCGGTCTTCGCTGTGGAGCTGAAACCATTGGAGAATTTTTTCCCGGCGGAGGCATACCACCAGCGGTACCTGGAACGAAATCCCCGGGGCTACTGCCACATTTCCCCTGCCCGGCAGGGGGCGGTGGCATCGTATCCCTTCCGGCGGGAGGACTACACCCGTCCCGCCCGGCAGCTGCTTGCAGCATGGATGGAACAATAACGAAAGGCGCGGCCCAATGGGCCGCGCCTTTTGCTTTCTAAAAAGCCTCGCAGAGTTCCGCCGTCCTCAGTCGGCCATCTTTCTCAAAAAGGCAGCCTGTCAAACAATCAGGAAGAACTTGATGAGGAACAACGCGGAGATCACATAGGTCAGGGCGGAGACCTCCTTGGCCTTGCCGGTGAAGACCTTGATGACGGTGTAGGAGATGAGGCCGATGCCGATGGCGTGGCCGATGGAGCTGGAGATGGGCATGGCAATGAGCATCAAAGACACGGGCACCATCTGATCCAGGTCGTCGAAGTCCACGTTCTTGAGGCCCATGAGCATCAGCACGCCCACATAGATCAAAGCGGAGGACGTGGCCGCCGCGGGGATGATGGCGGCGATGGGGGCGATGAAGATGCAGGCCAGGAAGAGGACGCCGGTGGTGAGGGCGGTGAGGCCCGTGCGGCCGCCGGCCTCCACGCCGGAGGCGGACTCCACGAAGGTGGTGACGGTGGAGGTGCCGGTGCAGGCGCCGGCCACGGTGCCGATGGCGTCGGACAGGAGGGCTTCCTTCATGTTGGGCATGTTGCCGTCCTTATCCACCATGCCGGCCCGGGAGGCGGTGCCCACCAGGGTGCCGATGGTATCGAACATGTCGATCATGCAGAAGGTGATGATGAGGGTGATGGCGGTGAACCATCCGATCTGCAAAAAGCCCTGGAAGTCAAATTTGAAGAGTGTGGTCTCCACCATGTCGGCGAAGGGGGGTACGAAGGAGGCGGTGGAGAGGGAGGCAAAGGGATTCACACCCAATACCACAAAGTCACCCACCCAATAGATGATGGAGGCAACCAGCATGCCCAGCAGCACCGCTGCCTTGACGCCGTGCTTTGCCAGAATCACAATCACGAACACGCCCACGAACATGGTCACCACCGTGAGGACCATGGTGGAGTAGCCGCTGCCCATGGTGGTCTGGGCCACGCTGGGAGTCAGAGCGCCGAAGAAGTCACGCATCACGTAGAAGGGGCCGCCGGTCTCGGAGTAGACGCCCACGTTGGATCCAAGGCCGATGTTCATGAGCATGAGGCCGATGGCGGGGGCGATGCCCAGGCGCACGCCCAGGGGGATGGCGTCCACAATCTTTTCCCGGATGTTGAGAACGGACAGGATCAAAAAGAGGATGCCCTCCAGCAGGATGATCACCAGGGCGGACTGGAAGGACTCCACATAGCTCATGCCGGTGAGGCTCACGATGTTGGATACCACCACGGCAAAGAAGCTGTTGAGGCCCATGCCGGGGGCCAGGGCGAAGGGCTTGTTGGCCAGGAACGCCATGCAGAACATGGCCAGGGCGGAGGCGATGCAGGTAGCCAGGAACACGCCGTTCCAGAGGGCCGAGCCTGTATCAAAGTTTGTCAGCAGGTTCGGGTTCAGGGCGATGATGTAGGCCATGGTCATGAAGGTGGTGAGGCCGGCCAGGATCTCCGTGCGGACGGTGGTGCCGTTTTGCTGTAGTCGGAAGATCTTTTCCATAATTTGCTCCTTTCTCATTTCAAGTGCTTTTGCGCACATCTCTCTGTCATTATCATAAAAAATCCCAAGAGGAAATACAAGTGTCCGCCTGGGAGAAAAGGCTGACCTTTTTTTGGCGGGACATACAAATTTTTTGATACTTTTGAAACTTTTCAAAAAAAGAGGGCCGGCGGGTGGAAATCCGCCGGCCCTGAGGCTGGTTGAAAATGGGGATCAGTAGGCCAGCTTTTCCTCCAGCCAGCTCTTGACCTGATCCATGGGGATCCGCACCTGCTCCATGGTGTCGCGATCCCGGATGGTGACGCAGTGGTCGGCAGGGGTATTCTCGTCGCCCACGGTCTCAAAGTCCAACGTAATGCAGTAGGGGGTGCCGATCTCGTCCTGACGGCGGTAGCGCTTGCCGATGGAGCCGGTGTCGTCGTAGTCCACCATGAAGTACTTGGAAAGCTCATTGCGCAGCTCCTGGGCGGGGCCTGCCAGCACTTCCTTCTTGGAGAGGGGCAGCACGGCGGCCTTGAAGGGCGCGAGAGCCGGATGGAAGTGCATGACCACGCGGACGTCGTCGTTGCCCTTCTTGTCCTGGCCCACCACTTCCTCGTCGTAAGCCTCGATGAGGAAGGCCAGCGTCACGCGGTCGGCGCCCAGGGAGGGCTCCACCACATAGGGGATATACCGCTCGCCGGTCTCCTGGTCGAAGTAGGTCATGTCCTTGCCGGAGGTATTCTGGTGCTGGGTCAGGTCGTAGTCGGTGCGGTCCGCCACGCCCCACAGCTCGCCCCAGCCGAAGGGGAACAGGAACTCGAAGTCCGTGGTGCCCTTGGAGTAGAAGCACAGCTCCTCGGGGCTGTGGTCACGCAGGCGCAGGTGCTCCTCGCTGATGTTGAGGCCCAGCAGCCACTCCTTGCAGAAGGAGCGCCAATACTGGAACCACTCCAGGTCAGTGCCGGGCTTGCAGAAGAACTCCAGCTCCATCTGCTCGAACTCCCGGGTGCGGAAGGTGAAGTTGCCGGGGGTGATCTCGTTGCGGAAGGACTTGCCGATCTGGCAGACGCCGAAGGGCAGCTTCTTGCGGGTGGTGCGCTGGACGTTCTGGAAGTTGACGAAGATGCCCTGGGCGGTCTCAGGACGCAGGTACACGGTGTTCTTGGCATCCTCGGTGACACCCTGGAAGGTCTTGAACATCAGGTTGAACTGCCGGATGTCGGTGAAGTTGTGCTTGCCGCAGCTGGGGCAGGGGATGTTGTGGGACTCGATAAACTCCTTCATCTCCGCCTGGGAAAAGGCGTCGATGGGTTTGGGGAGCTCCACACCGTTCTCACCGGCCCAGTCCTCGATGAGCTTATCGGCACGGAAGCGCTCCTTGCACTCCTTGCAGTCCATCAGGGGGTCGGAGAAGCCGCCCAGATGGCCGGAGGCCACCCAGGTCTGGGGGTTCATGAGGATGGCGGCATCCAGGCCCACGTTATAGGGGTTCTCCTGGACGAACTTCTTCCACCAGGCCTTCTTGACGTTGTTCTTGAGCTCCACGCCCAGAGGGCCGTAGTCCCAGGTATTGGCCAGGCCGCCGTAGATCTCGCTGCCGGAGAAGATGAAGCCGCGGCCCTTGCACAGGGCAACGATCTTCTCCATGGTCTTTTCGCTGTTTTTCATGGGGATGCTCCTTTTCTGTCGTAAATTTTTTGCGACTCAGGGCAAAAAAACGCCCCGAGCCCAAGGGCTCAGGGCGAATCAAACGATCCGTGGTTCCACCTGAATTCGTGCCTGGCTGGCACGCACTTCGTTCCCGGTAACGGCGGGGACCGGCGGGGCATTTCCGCTCCGCGGCTCCAGGACGCCTTCTCCCCTCTCCCGCAAGGACTCGCACCATCCGCCCTCTCTCTTGCCCGGGAAACAAGGGATACTCCTCCCTGTCACAGCCTTTTTGACATGGTGCATGCTATCACGTTTTTCCGGGGTTGTCAAGTCCGGCAGCAGAATCTCCCGGTTTTCCCGCAAAAGAGCGAAAGTTCTTCACAAAATTTCAAAGTTTGTGGAGAACATCCCGCCCCAGTTCCCTCTTTTTCAGGAAAACCGCCTGAAAACAGAAAAACAGCCCGAAGCTTTCCACTTCGGGCTGTTTTTTGTGGATGGATTTACTTCTTCTCCCGGTCGTAGGCCACGATGACGCGGCGGTTGGGCTCGGTACCGGTGGAGTAGGTGGTGACGCCGGGCACATCCTGCAGCGCGGTGTGGATCACATGGCGCTCGTAGGCGTTCATGGGCTCCAGGGTGACGCTGCGGCGGTACTTGGTGACCTTGGCGGCCACCTTCCGGGCCAGGTGCTGGAGGCTCTGCTCCCGCTTGGCCCGATAGTTCTCGGCATCCAGCTGCACCCGCACCCGGCCGCTGCCGCTGCGGTTGACCGCATAGCTGGTCAGCTGCTGGATGGCGTCCAGGGTCTCGCCCCGGCGGCCGATGAGCCCGCCCAGGTTCTTCCCCTCCAGGATCACCTGATAGCGGCCCTTTTCCGGCTGGTAGATGTGGATGTCCGCAGGGCTCTCCATCTGCTCCAGCAATCCGGAGAGGAACTTCCGAATGGCCTGGGCCTTCTCGTCGTTCACTTCATCGCCCCGGTCCACGGCGGGAGCAGTCTCCTCAGCGGGAGCCTTCTCCTCCTGCACGGGAGCAGGGCGTTCTTCCTTCTTCTCCTTTTCCCGTACCTTGGGCTGCTGGGGCTTTTCGCTGCGGGGCTTGGGCTCCGCCTTCTTGGGCTGTTCCTCCTGGACAGGGGCGGTGGGCTCCTCTTCCTCGGGACCGTAGCTCACCCGGACCTTGGCCGGGCAGCTGCCCAGGCCCAAAAAGCCGGATTTCGCCCGCTCCAGAATCTCCACGGACACGTCGTCCCGGTCCAGACCCAGCTGGGCGAGAGCCTTGGAAATGGCCTCGTCCTCGGTCTTACCCGTTACATCGATAAACTCTCTCATGTCACGTTCCTCACTTCGTCTCACTGTCGTAGCGGTCCGCCTTGTAGGACCGGCCCCGGGCATAGGGACGGTCACCGATGCGGCCGGCCTCGGTGGTGCTGGACTTCTTGGCCTTGGCGGCCTTGGCCTCCTGGGCGGCCTTGCGCTTTTCCTTCAGGGTCTGCTTCTGGACCTGAGCCGCCTCACGGCGCTGCTCCTCCTGACGGCGCTTTCCCTCTTCGATGCGCTTTTGCCGCTCTGCCTGCCGGGCCTCATACCGGGCGTTTTCCTCTTCTTCCAGCTTCTTGGTGAAGAACTTGCCCATCACCAGCTCCTGCACGGCGGAGAAGGCGCTCTGGGCAATCCAGTACACGCCCAGGGCCGCGGGCATCATGAAGGCGATGTACACGGAGAACAAAGGCATGAACCACAGCATCATCTTGGTGGAACCGGCGCCGGGGCCCTCGGGCGTGGGCTGGGTGCGGGTCATGAACTTGGTCATGAGCAGCTGGCTGCCGCCGGCGATGATGGGGATGAGAATGAGGCCAATGGTGGCCCAGCTGAACGTGAAGTGGGTCACGGCATCCCAGGGATTGGTGGCCAGGTTCAGTCCCAGGAAGTTGTAGTTGACGTTGATCCAGCCGTCAATGTTGGCGGCGGCGTCCGGCAGCTGGGAGCTGATGAGGTTGGCCAGGTTGATCTGGCCGTAAGCCGTCAGCTGGGTGACGCCGTCGGTGACCACGGCCACGCCGTCCTTCATCTGGACGATCTGGCTCATGTCCAGGCCGGCAGCGGTGGCAGCGTCCACCAGCTGCTGCACCACGCCCTCACCCAGCATCATGAAGTGGGTGATGGGCTGGCGGATGATGGAGTACAGGGCGATCAGGATGGGGAAGGGCAGGAAGCTCCATAGGCACCCGCTCATGGGGTTGACGCCCTCCTCCTGGTAGAACTTCTGCATCTCCTCGTTCATCTTGGCCTGGTTGTTGGCGTACTTCTTCTGGATCTCCTGCATCTTGCCGGACATGCGGCTCATGCGCATCATGCTCTTCTTGGATTTCATCTGGAAGGGCAGCAGGATCAGCTTGAGCACCAGGGTGAACAGGATCAAAGCCACGCCGTAGGAGCCCGTCAGGTTATAGAACAGACGGACCAGCCAGGCAAAGGGCACGCAGATCCAGTATCCGATGGTTGAAAACATAGTCGGATCTTCCTCCAAAGTCGTATTTGGTTGCAGGTGTCGGGGGGTCTCCCCCGCTGTCCGCCTCAAAGGCGGACAAGATCTTGGTTCTCCCGGATCCCCGGCGCCTGTGGGAATACCTCCCCAGACAGTGGGGCACACCGGAGAACGCCCCTTCTTCAGGGCACGGGGTCATACCCGCCCTTGTGGAAGGGGTTGCAGCGCAGGATCCTACGAAAGGCCATCCAGCCGCCCTTCAGGGCGCCGTATTTTTCGATGGCCTCCAAAGCGTATTGGGAGCAGGTGGGGGTGTAGCGGCAGCAAGGGGGACGGTACGGGGAAATGGCCACGCGATAAAAGCGCACCAAAGCCAGCAAGACCCGTTTCATCATGGCCTTGCCTCCCCTTCCGTCAGTTCCAGCTTCCGGCAAAGACGCAAAAACGTGGCGTTGAGATCCTTCCAGGGAGCGGTCAATGTCCGTCCCCGGGCCACCAGCAGCACGTCGTATCCCGGACGCAGCTTGTCCCGGTTCAGGCGGTACACCTCCCGCAGGCGCCGCCGGGCCCGGTTGCGCACCACGGCGCCCCCCAGCTTCACGGAAACCGTGATGCCCAGGCGGTTGTGGCCCAGCTTGTTCTTGCGGCAGTAGACCACCATGGATCCGCTGACTGCGGAGGCTCCCCGCTGGTACAGCCGCCGGAACTCGTAATTCTCTTTGAGTGTCACCGCTCGCTTCACGGCGCTTCTCCGCCCTTTCTCGTCTTCACACCCGGCGTCCCCCGGATCGTCCTCCCGCCATCAGGCGGAAGAAACTCCGATAGGGACGGAGGAATCCTTACAAATTCCCGCCGTCCCTGAAGACGTCTTTTCAAGTGTCTCCCGCACGCTCCGCTTCGCTTAGTAGGAGAGGCGAGCGCGGCCCTTGGCGCGGCGACGGGAGAGAACCTTGCGGCCGTTGGCGGTAGCCATTCTCTTGCGGAAGCCGTGGACCTTCTGACCGTGGAGCTTCTTGGGCTGATAGGTACGTTTCGTTGCCATGTTGAGACACCTCC
>NZ_DAWBAJ010000055.1:0-12148 GCF_052306735.1 Dysosmobacter sp.
TTTCAGGGGAGCTTAAATGCGCATTCCCAACCGCTCCCGTCCGGAACGCCCCTCCTCCGGAAAAATAATTTTTCAAAAAACAAAAATAATGCTTGCAATTTCCTTGCGTGTATGATATTATACCTAGGCGATTCAAGATTGCTAAGGACATTTATGCCCTTTAACTGATATGAAAGAGGTGAAAGAAATGAAGGAAGGTATCCATCCTAACTACGAACAGACCACCATCCGCTGTGCCTGTGGTAACGTCATCGCGACCGGTTCTACCAAGAAGGACATTCGCGTTGAAATCTGCTCCAAGTGCCACCCTTTCTATACCGGCAAGCAGAAGCTGGTTGACACCGGTGGACGTGTTGATCGCTTCAACAAGCGTTTCGGCCTGAAGTAAGAGATCCAATTACCCGCACTACGTTGGTAGTGCGGGTTTTTTGCATTTTCCGGTTGCCTGCGCGGGGGAGAGTATGGTATAGTTATAGCAAAGAAGGGGCTCCCCTGAAAGGTATAGAGACTGTTGCCGCTTGCGGCTTACAGCCTCTTAATGCAAAGCTGGAGCTGTCAGCGCAGCTGACTGAGGGGTTCTGTGAAAATGCTGAGGCTTGAGACAAAACCCCTCCGGCCCTGCGGGCCACCTCCCCTTTCAAGGGAGGCAATCAAACGGAGGAACATATGGAAGAAAATTTTGAAAGCAAGCAGGAGCGGGCGGTGCTGGTTGGGCTGAACGCCGCCTGCTTTACCAAGGAGCAGACCGCCACAGAGGAGAGCTTGGAAGAGCTGGAGGCCCTGCTGGAAACCGCAGGCGGCTTCTGCACCGGCAAGATGCTGCAAAACCGGCCCAATCCAGACCCTCACAGCTTCATCGGCGAGGGCAAGGCCCAGGAGGTCCGCATGCTGGCGGAAGCCACGGCGTCTACCATGGTCATCTTCGACAACGAGCTTTCCCCGGGAAATATCCGGGCCTTGGAGGAGATCATCGGCCTGACGGTGCTGGACCGCAGCGCCCTGATCATGGACATCTTCGCCCAGCGGGCCAAGACCAAGGAGGGCCGCCTCCAGGTGGAGCTGGCCCAGTATAAGTATCTCCTGCCAAGGCTCTCCGGCATGGGCAAGAGCCTGTCCCGGCAGGGCGGCGGCATCGGCACCCGCGGCCCCGGCGAAACCAAGCTGGAGAGCGACCGGCGGCACATCCGGGAGCGGATCACCCGGCTGGAATCGGAGCTCGCCCAGGTCCGCCAGGTCCGGGGCGTTCAGCGGGAGCGCCGGAGGAAGAATTCCGTGCCGGTGGTGGCCATTGTGGGCTATACCAACGCGGGAAAATCCACCCTTTTGAATCAGCTCACCGGTGCGGGCATCCCCGCCAACAACCGGCTGTTCGACACCCTGGATACCACCTCCCGGCTGCTGAAGGTCTCGGACAATCTGGATGTGATCCTGTCCGATACCGTGGGCTTCATCGCGAAGCTGCCCCACCACCTGGTGGATGCCTTCCGGGCAACCCTGGAGGAGCTGGAGTATGCGGACCTGCTGCTCCACGTCATCGACTCCGCCGACCCAAACCGGCAGGAGCACATCGCCGTTGTGGATAAGCTCATCACCACCCTGGCCAAGCCCGGCACCCCGGTGCTCTACTGCTATAATAAGGCGGACCTGGTTAGCCGGGAGGACATCCCCCTGGGGGAGAACACCGTGGCCGTATCCGCCGCCAAGGGCGTGGGCATGGAGGCGCTGCTCCAAAGAATAGAGGAAATGCTGGGCCATGCCCGCCATCATGTGGTTCTCTGCCTGCCCTATTCCATGGGCGGCCAGGTGGATGCGCTCCACAGCGGGGCCAAGGTGAACAGCGTGGACTATACCGCGGGCGGTATCGAAATTGACGCGGTGCTGGACGATATCCTCTATGGAAGGCTCCGGGAGTACGTGACAAAGGAGATTTGAGCCGTGGAAGAGTATCTTGTGCCCACCGGCTTCGGAGAAGACGAATTCATTGAAAAGAAGTCCCGCTTCATTGGCCGCCTTTGGCCTGCGGAGACGGAGGAGGAGGCCCTGGCGAAGATCCAGGAGATGAAAAAGCAGCACTACGATGCCACCCACAATTGCTGGGCCTATATCATCCGGGACGGGGCTGTCCGCTTCTCCGACGACGGGGAGCCCGGCGGCACCGCGGGAATGCCCATGCTCCAGGTTTTGCAGCGGGAGGGGCTATTCAACGTGGTCTGCGTGGTCACCCGGTACTTCGGCGGCATTCTGCTGGGGGCCGGTGGCCTGGTCCGGGCCTACACCAAGGGGGCCAAGATCGCCGTGGATGCGGCGGGCAAATCCATGAAGCGGGTGTGGACGGTGCTGTATCTGCCCTGCCCCTATTCCTGGTATGAGCGGGTGAAGCTGGAAACGGAAAGCTTCGGCGGCATCATCCGCAGCACGGACTTCGGCTCCGAGGTGGAGCTGGAGCTGCTGTTCCCGGAGGCCAAGGCCCCGGAATTTTTGGAAAAACTCACGGACATGACCGCCGGAACCGTGGAGGCCATGGAGACCGGCACGGAATACCGGGCGTTCCCAATATAGCAATAAGGAGTGATTTCCATGACGGTACGGGAAGAACTGGAGCGTTTGGAGCATCGGCGGCTGAACCCCTTGGCGGCCTTTTCGGACAGATCCACTGGCCGCCCCAGGCCGGAGCCGGAGCGGGAGGAGGATGTGCGCACCTGCTACCAGCGGGATACGGACCGCATTGTCCACAGCAAGGCCTTCCGGCGGCTCATGCACAAGACCCAGGTGTTCCTGAACCCGGAGGGGGACCACTACCGCACCCGCATGACCCATACCCTGGAGGTCACCCGCATTGCCAAGACCGTTACGAGAGCCTTAGGGCTCAACGAGGACCTGGCCGAGGCCATCGCCATGGGCCACGACCTGGGCCACACCCCCTTCGGCCACGCGGGGGAGGCCGCCCTGACGGAATGCTGGGGCCGGCCCTTCCGGCACAATGAGCAGAGCCTGCGGGTGGTGGATATTCTGGAAAAGGACGGCCAGGGCCTGAACCTGTGCAACGAGGTCCGGGAGGGCATTGTGGGCCACACCGGCCCCGTGATCCCGAAAACCCTGGAGGGCCAGATCGTCCGCCGGGCGGACCAGATCGCCTACGTCAATCACGACATTGACGATGCCATCCGGGCGGGCATTCTGACGGCTGAGGACATCCCAAGAGACATTGCCGCCATTCTGGGGGAGAACCAGCGGGACCGGATCAACACCCTGGTCTGCGACACGATCTTCACCTCCCGGGAGGCGGGGAGCATCTGCATGACCCAGGAGATTCAAAAGGCCCTGGCGGATCTGCGCAGCTTCATGTTTGCGCGGGTCTATCACAACCCCGTGGCCAAGGGGGAGGAGAGCAAGGCCAAGGATATGCTGCAAATGCTGTTTCGGTTCTATGTGGACCATCCGGAGCAGCTCCCGGCGGATTTCCAGCCCCAGCTGTCCTTCGACGGCCTGGGCCGCACGGTCTGCGACTATATCGCAGGCATGACTGACAACTACGCCATCGAAAAATTCAACGAGATTTTTGTGCCCTCCGGCTGGAATGTCCGGGGATAATATGCTATAATACGATTTCAAAAAGAGAGAGGAGGGGAGCGCCAATGCCGTTTCCACCGGCATTTCTGGATGAGCTTGCCGCCAGAAACCCAATTGAAGAGGTCGTGGGCCAGTACGTCAATCTGAAGCGTTCCGGCTCCAATCTGTTTGGCCTCTGCCCCTTCCATGGGGAGAAAACGCCGTCCTTTTCCGTAGCGCCGGACAAGGGGATCTACTATTGCTTCGGCTGCCACAAGGGCGGCGGGGTCATCAATTTCGAGATGGAGATCGAGGGCCTGAGCTACCCGGATGCCGTCCGCGCCCTGGCCCAAAGAGTGGGCATGGAGGTGCCGGACGACGAGGAATACCAGAGCCGCTACCGGAAGCAGGAGCGGCTGTGGGCGCTGTCCAAGGAGGCCGCCCGGTTTTTCGTCAGCCAGCTCTATGCCCCCGCCGGGGCGGAGGGTCTGCGCTATGCCCAGAGCCGGGGCATGTCCAAGGGAACGCTGACCCGGTTCGGCATCGGCTTCGCCCCCAACAGCTGGGACAGCCTCTGTAAGGCCATGCGGGTCAAGGGCTATACGGATGAGGAGCTGCAAGGAGCGGGCCTGGTATCGGTCTCCCAGAAGAACGGGAATCTTTACGACCGGTTCCGCAACCGGCTCATGTTCCCCATCATCGATGTCCGGGGCAACGTCATCGGCTTCGGCGGCCGTGTCATGGACGATTCCACGCCGAAATACCTAAATTCCCCGGAAACGGAGATTTTTAACAAGCGGAAGAACCTGTTTGCCCTGAATGTGGCGAAGAAGTCCAAGCTGGGCTATCTGATCCTGGTGGAGGGCTATATGGACGCCATCGCCCTGCACCAGTACGGCTTCGACTGCGCCGTGGCCTCTCTGGGCACCTCCCTGACCGAGGAGCACGCAACTCTGCTCTCCCGCTATACCGAGCAGGTGGTGCTCATCTACGACGGCGACGAGGCCGGGCAGAACGCCACCAAGCGGGCCATCCCCATGCTGGAAAAGGCGGGGTTACAGGTAAAGGTCCTGCAAATGCGGGACGCCAAAGACCCGGACGAATTCCTGAAAAAGTTTGGTGCGGACCGGTTTAGGCTTCTTCTGGAGGAGTCCTCCAACCGGGTGGAATACCAGCTGCGCGCCATTCAGAAGAAATACGATCTAAGCGTGGACGAGGACCGGGTGAAATTCATCGGCGAGGCCGCAGAGCTGGTCAGCAGCCTTGGGAGCGCCGTCCAGCGGGAAATCTACGGCAACCGGGTGGCGGAAGCGGGGAAAATCTCCCCCGAGGCCATGAAGATCGAGGTGGGCAAGGCCTACAAGCGCCGCATGAATCGGGAGAAGCGGAAGCAGGAGCGCATCGAACTGGCCCCTGCCGTGGCGGCTCAGCCCAAGAGCCGCACCATCCACTACGACAATGTGAAATCCGCCAAGGCAGAGGAGATCGTCCTGGCGCAATGCCTGACAGACCCCGCCATGATGGACGAGACCGAGAATCTAAGGCCGGAGGAATTCTCCTCTCCCTTGCTGGGCCGGGTATTTGACCAGCTGCGGCAGCAGAGCCGCCAGGGCCTCGCCCCCGGCATTGCGGGGCTGACGGATTTTACGGGGGAGGAAATGGCCCACATTGCCGGGATTTTGCAGCGAAACCCCGGCCCGGTCTCCGAACAGGCCCTTCACGACAGCATCCAGGTGATCCGGCAGCTGCACGATTTCAAGTCGGCCAGCACCGACGGCACCAATGACACGCTGATGGAATTTTACCGGAAAATACAGGAAAGCAAAGGGATCAAAGCATGACAGAGACGACAGAGAAAGACACCGCCATCCCCGTTCCCAGGGATGAGGACGATATCCGGCAGTACCTCCGGGAAATTCGGCAGATCCCCCGGCTGACCCCGGAGGAGGAGCGGGAGCTTGCCCGCCGCTGCGCCCAGGGGGACGAGGAGGCCATCCGAAAGATGGTCAATGCCAATCTGCGCCTGGTGGTGTCCGTGGCCAAGGAGTATTCCGGCCGGGGCGTGCCCCTGATGGACCTGATCCAGGAGGGCAGCATCGGCCTGCTGGCAGCCGCCCGGAAGTTTGACTACACCCGGGACCTTCGCTTTTCCACCTATGCCACCAAATGGATTCGCCAGGGCGTGACCCGGTGCCTGCTGAACCATGCGGGCGCCATCCGCGTCCCGGTCCATACGGCGGAGCGGATGCGCAAGGTCCAGGCGGCCCAGGCGGTGCTGCGCCAGGAGCAGGGCACGGAGCCCACGGCGGAGGAAATCGCCGCCCGGGTGGATATGCCCAGGGAGAAGGTGGCGGAGCTTTTGCAGCTTTCCCCGGATGTCTGCTCTCTGGACGTGCCTGTGGGGGACGAGGACAAGAGCAGCTTCGGCAATCTCTTAGAGGACCTGGAGGCCCCCCAGCCCCAGGAGGAGCTGGTCCGCAAGGAGCTGAACGACGCCATCGACCGCCTGCTCTCCAATCTGACCGAGCGGCAGCGGACCATTCTGCGGCTGCATTTCGGCATGGAGGACGGCGTCTGCCACTCCCTGGAGGAGATCGGCCAGAAGCTGGGCATCTCCAAGGAGCGGGTACGCCAGGTGGAAAAACAGGCCATGGACAAGCTCCAGGCCATGGGCACAAGCATGGGATTGGAGGATTTTCTGGAATGAATACATTGGATTTTTCCTTTGACGACAGCCCCTGGGAGCGGTTCCTGGCGGGCAGGCAGCCGGGGGATACGGTAAACGCCGCCCACTTTCTGACCCTGCTGGAGCAGGAGACGGAGGAGGCCGTGGAGGACGCCTTTGCTGCCCTGGAGGCCAAGCGCCTGTTGCTGGATATCTCCCAGCTGCCGGTGAAGCACCACCAGGGCCAGGCGGCCCTGCGGCTGCGGCAGGAGGCGGAGCTGGCCGAGCAGGGCATGGATGTGTCCGGCCTGAGCGAGACCGACCCGCTGCGGCTCTACCTGGAGGAGATCGCCCAGATCCCCCTTGGGGAGGATGAGGCCACTCTGGCGGAGCAGGCTGCCCAGGGCCGGGAGCCCGCCGCAGAAAAGCTCATGAATCTGGGACTGCACCGTGTGGTGGAAATTGCCAGAGAGTACGCCGGCTGCGGGGTGCTGCTGATGGACCTTTTGCAGGAGGGCGGTCTGGCCCTCTGGCAGGCCATCGGCACAGAGGACTATCTCGCCCGCCGGGACAGCGCCATTCGGGCCGCCATGGCCCGGGCGGTGACCTTGCAGGCCCGGGCCAACGGCGTGGGCCAGAAGCTGCGCCAGGCCATGGAGGACTACCGGGCGGTGGACGAGCGGCTGCTCTCGGAGCTGGGCAGAAACCCCACCCTGGAGGAGATCGCTCTGGAAATGCATATGACCCCCGAGGATGCCGATACGGTGCGCCGCGTCCTGGAGGATGCCAGGATGCTCCAGCGGGCCACGGCGCCCAAGGAGGAGGAAGCAGCCGGGGAGGAGAACCAGGCCGTGGAGGATACGGCCTACTTCCAGATGCGCCAGCGCATTGCAGAGCTGCTGAGCGTGTTGCCCCAGGAGGATGCAAAGCTTTTGACTCTGCGCTACGGACTGGAAAAGGGCCTGCCCATGACCCCCGAGGAGACCGGCAAGGCCCTGGGCCTGACGGTGGATGAGGTGGTGCAGCGGGAGGCAAAGGCACTATCCCTCCTGCGGGAAGAAAAATAAAGGCGGCAGCTTAGCCGGGAAATGAGGAAACATATGGGAAAGAAAATTTCTGTGGCCATCGATGGCCCTGCCGGTGCAGGCAAGAGCACCATTGCCCGCCGTCTGGCGGGGGAGCTGGGCTTCCGCTATGTGGATACCGGGGCCATTTACCGCACCGTGGCCTATTTTATGGACCTGTGGGGGGTGAGCCCCAAGGATGTGGACGGGGTGAACCGCTACATCGACGAGCTGACCGTCGGCATTGAATACGATGACGAGGGCGTGCAGCATATGCTTATGAACGGCATGGACGTGACGGGGGACATCCGCACACCGGAGATCTCCCAGAAGGCCAGCCTCATCTCCGCCCACGCCGTTGTCCGGGATGTGCTGCTGGATATGCAGCGGAATATGGCGGAAGAATATGATGTGGTCATGGACGGCCGGGACATCGGCTCCGTGGTGCTGCCCAAGGCCACGGTGAAGATCTTCCTCACGGCTTCTCCCGAGGTCCGGGCCAAGCGGCGCTATCAGGAGCTGCTGGAAAAGGGCCAGAAGGCAAGCTACGCTCAGGTGCTTAAGGACGTCCAGCAGCGGGACTACCAGGACACCCACCGGGACATCGCCCCCCTGAAGATGTGCCGGGACTCCGTGAAGGTGGATACCTCCGAAATGGACCTGGAGCAGTCCGTGGCGGCCATCCGGAAGATCGTAGAGGAGAAGATTTCCCGATGAGTGTACGCGTTGCCAAAAGCGCCGGGTTCTGCTTCGGCGTCAGCCGGGCGGTGGAGCTGGTCCAGTCCTCCGCCGCAGCGGGGAAGCGCACCGTGACCCTGGGGCCGATCATTCACAATCGCCATGTGGTGGAGGCCTTCCATCAGGCGGGGGTCGGGGTCATCGATTCTCCGGAGGAGGCAAACCCCGGCGATACCGTCATCATCCGCTCCCACGGCGTGGGCCGGGAGGTCTATGCCCGGCTGGAAGCCCGGGGGGCCGAGATCGTGGACGCCACCTGTCCCTTTGTCAAGCGCATCCATGGCCTTGTGAGCCGTGCGGAGGAGGAGGGGCGGCTTCCCATCATCATCGGCACGCCCACCCACCCCGAGGTGGAGGGCATTGCCGGCTGGTGTACCGCCTGTAAGATTTTTGATAGTGCAGATTCACTAAAAAAATGGGTCACGGAAGAAAGAATTGCTGCGGACTTGCCAATTTGCATGGTTTGCCAGACAACTTCCACAGAAAATTTGTGGAAATTATGCAGAAATTTTGCAAAAAAACAGTTTACTAACTTGAAAATTTTTGATACAATATGTAAAGCGACTGAGGATAGGCAAACCGAGGCGGCGCTTTTGAGCCGCCAGAGCCAGGCCATGGTTGTGGTTGGGGATGCGAAAAGCTCCAATACCGGCCGGCTCGCCATGATTTGCCGCGAATACTGCGACCGTGTAGCTCTTGTTGACGATGCCAGCGAACTGGAGCCCGCGTTTTTCGCCGGTATCACTGATGTTGGAATCACGGCTGGTGCGTCCACACCGGCGTGGATTATAAAGGAGGTCAACAAGACTATGAGCGAAATTACCAATGTTGAGGCTGTACAGGAGGAGAACTTTGCAGAGCTTCTCGAGCAGTCCATCAAGACTTTAAATACAGGAGATAAGGTTATCGGCACCGTTACCGGAATCGGCAATACCGAAATCCAGGTAGACCTGGGCACCAAGCATGCCGGTTACATTCCTTATGACGAAGTCAGCAACGATCCTTCCGTGAAGCCCGAGGATATCCTGCACGTCGGCGACCAGATCGAGGTCTTCGTCGTTCGCGTCAACGATCAGGAGGGCACCGTGCAGCTGTCCAAGAAGAAGCTGGACGGCCTGAAGGTCTGGGACGAGATGGCTGATTACGTGGAGAACAAGACCACCATCGATGCCGTCATCACCGAGGAGAACAAGGGCGGCCTGGTTGCCAATGTGAAGGGCGTTCGCGTCTTCATCCCCGCTTCTCAGTCCGGCGTTGCCAAGGGCGGCGACATGGCTGCTATGGTGGGCAAGCCCGTTCAGCTGAAGATCACCGAGGTCAACCGTGCCCGCCGCCGGGCCATCGGCTCCATCCGGGCCGTGAACGCCGAGTCCCGCAAGGCCGCTCAGGAGAAGATCTGGAGCGAGATCGAGGTCGGCAAGAAGTACCACGGCGTTGTGAAGTCCCTGACTTCCTACGGCGCTTTCGTGGACATCGGCGGCGTGGACGGCATGGTCCATGTTTCCGAGCTGAGCTGGAACCGCATCAAGACCCCTGCCGACGTTGTGAAGGTCGGCGACGAGATCGATGTTTACGTCATCTCCTTCGACCCCGAGAAGCACAAGATCTCCCTGGGCTACAAGACCGCCGAGATGAACCCCTGGAACCAGTTCATGACCAACTACGCCGTTGGTGATGTGGTGGATGCCAAGGTCGTGAAGCTGATGACCTTCGGTGCCTTTGCCGAGATCCTGCCCGGTGTGGACGGCCTGATCCATATCTCCCAGATCGCCGACCGCCGCATCAACAAGCCCGAGGATGTCCTGTCCGAGGGTCAGCAGGTCAAGGTCAAGATCACCGATGTTGACGCTGAGAACAAGCGCATCTCCCTGTCCATCCGCGCCCTGCTGGAGGACGGCGAGGACGCCGAGTAAGCTTTCCTGAAAACCATACCGGGGTAGATTCTACCCCGGTATTTTGCAATATCGCCAAGCCGCCCCGCCGCACCGCCCCGACGGGAAGCTCTAAACCTTCCCCTCCGGGGAAGGGGGACCGCCGCAGCGGTGGAAGAGGGGCGTTGCGGGAGAGAGCGGTGCGGATTTATTAGCTACTCCCGCCCGGTACACCCCTCCTCAGTCTCGCTGACGCGAGCCAGCTCCCCCGGAGGGGAAGCCTCATTTTAATAACCACCCCAGAAAGGATGTTCATTCCATGGTCAAACATATTATTCTGTTCACCCTGAAAGAAGACGCCGACAAGCCTGCCGTCATTGCTGCGGCCCAGGCGGCGCTGCTGCCTTTGGTCGGCCAGATCCCCGGCCTTACCAGGATGGAGGTGAAGCCCTGCTTCTGCGGCCCGGACTTTGTGCTCTATTCCGAGTTCGACAGCCGGGAGGCTCTGAATGGCTACGCCGATCACCCCCTGCACGTGGAGGCCAAGTCCCACTTCTTCCCCTGGGTGGCCTCCAGAATGCCTGCGGACTACGAAGTGTAAGGAGAGAAATACCATGAAAGCAATCGTGACCGTTGTGGGCCAGGACCGGGTGGGCATCATCGCCGCCGTCTGCTCCAAGCTGGCCGAGTTCAATGTCAATGTGCTGGATATCAGCCAGACCGTTATGCAGGGCTATTTTACCATGATGATGGCTACGGAGGTTTCCGCCTGCAATGTCCCCCTGGCAGAGTTTGCCCGGAGAATGGACGAGCTGGGCGTTCAGATGGGGCTGTCCATCCGGGTGCAGCGGGAAGATATCTTCCAGTCCATGCACCGCATCTGAGGAGGCCCCATGCTGGATCAAAAAGACATTCTGTCCACCCTGGACATGATCGACAATCAGCACCTGGATATCCGGACCATCACCATGGGCATCAGCCTTCTGGACTGCGCCGATGAGGATTTGTCCGCCTGCTGCAAAAAGATCTACGATAAAATCACCCGCTGCGCCAAGGACCTGGTCCGTGTGGGCCGGGAGATCGAGGCGGAGTTCGGCATTCCCATTGTGAATAAGCGCATTTCCGTCACCCCCATTTCTCTGGTGGCCGCTGCCTGCCGGACGGAGAGCTATGTGGAGATCGCAAAGACCCTGGATGCCGCCGCCAAGAAATGCGGTGTCAACTTCATCGGCGGCTTCTCCGCTCTGGTGCAGAAGGGCGCTACGATCAGCGACTGGAAGCTGATCCGCTCCATCCCCGAGGCTATGGCCTCCACGGATATGGTCTGCGCCAGCGTCAACGTGGGCTCCACCAAGGCCGGCATCAATATGGACGCCGTGGCCGAGATGGGCCGCATCGTCAAAAAGACCGCCGAGCTCACCCGGGACAAGGACTGCCTGGGCTGCGCCAAGCTGGTGGTCTTTGCCAACGCCGTGGAGGATAACCCCTTCATGGCCGGTGCCTTCCACGGCGTGGGGGAGCCGGAGTGCGTCATCAATGTGGGCGTTTCCGGCCCCGGGGTCGTGTACCACGCCCTGCAAAGCGTCAAGGGCCAGCCCTTCGACGTGGTGGCCGAGACCGTGAAGAAGACCGCCTTCCGCATTACCCGCATGGGTCAGCTGGTGGGCGTAGAGGCCTCCCGCCGCCTGGGTGTGCCCTTCGGCATTGTGGACCTGAGCCTGGCCCCCACCCCTGCCATCGGCGACAGCGTGGCGAGAATCCTGGAGGAGATGGGCCTCGAAACCTGCGGCACCCACGGAACCACCGCGGCCCTGGCATTGCTGAACGACGCCGTGAAGAAGGGCGGCGTGATGGCCTCCAACCATGTGGGCGGCCTGTCCGGCGCTTTCATCCCCGTGTCTGAGGACGAGGGTATGATCGCCGCCGCCGAGAAGGGCACCCTGGTCCTGGACAAGCTGGAGGCCATGACCTGCGTCTGCTCCGTGGGCCTGGATATGATCGCCGTTCCCGGGGACACCACCGCTTCCACCATCTCCGCCATCATCGCCGACGAGGCGGCCATCGGCATGGTCAATTCCAAGACCACCGCCGTGCGCATCATCCCCGCCCTGGGCAAGGGGGTAGGGGACCGGGTGGAGATGGGGGGATTGCTGGGCAGCGCCCCGGTGATGCCCCTGCACAGCGAGAGCAGCGAGGCCTTCATCGCCCGGGGCGGCCGCATCCCCGCCCCCCTGCAGAGCCTGAAAAACTGACCCTTTCGT
>NZ_DAWBAJ010000055.1:12158-12530 GCF_052306735.1 Dysosmobacter sp.
GGCTTTTCGCCGGAGGCACGACCGTCCTGCCCGGCGTTTTTTCGGCTTGACAATTCCTTGAAACAGAGGTATAATGCAAAGGTCAGTTGAGATGGGCTTGTAGCGCAGTTGGGAGCGCACCACATTCGCATTGTGGGGGTCGAGAGTTCGAATCTCTTCAAGTCCACCAAAAAACGAAGCGCACCCGGGAGGGTGTGCTTCATTTTTGCCTGGCTGGGGAGATTCGAACCATCCCATGCAACGGTCCGGTGGACCGTTGCCCATCGCCGGCTGGACGGCGATGGCTCCATAGTGTTTCGAATCTCTTCAAGTCCACCAAAAACGAAGCGCACCCGGGAGGGTGTGCTTCATTTTTGCCTGGCTGGGGAGATT
>NZ_DAWBAJ010000055.1:12630-12834 GCF_052306735.1 Dysosmobacter sp.
TTCGAATCTCTTCAAGTCCACCAAAAACGAAGCGCACCCGGGAGGGTGTGCTTCAGCTTGTCAAAAAAGCCTCGCAGAGTTTGGCGGCGTAAGCTGCCAAATAAAATCAAATCATTTTCTGTCGGGGCGTGTACCTGACAGAAAATACTTCTCAGGCTGCAAGTCTAGCGCCGCAGCGCTGTGCAGAGCGCAACCGCCGCAGGC
>NZ_DAWBAJ010000056.1:0-12128 GCF_052306735.1 Dysosmobacter sp.
CGTCAATGACCATCTGCTCCGGCACGCAGATTACGTGCTTCATGCCCAGGCGGCGGAGCGCCTCGGGAATCAGCTTATAGCCGGTGCCATGGAAGGGGGTGTAGACCATGGTAAAGGTGTCGGCCACCTGCTCCACCACGGCCTTGTCGTTGACCTGGGCCATGACATTGGCAAGGAACTTCTCGTCGGTCTCCGCTCCCATGAGGGTGATGAGCCCCTGGGCCACAGCCTCGTCGTAGTCCGCCCGCTTCACGCAGTTGAACACATCCAGTTCCTTCATCTTTTTTGCCACTTCATCGGCATGCTTGGGGGGCAGCTGGGCGCCGTCCTCCCAGTAGACCTTGTAGCCGTTGTACTCCTTGGGGTTGTGGCTGGCAGTGACATTGATACCGGCAATGCAGCCGTATTCCCGCACGGCGAAGCTCAGCTCCGGCGTGGGACGCAGGGCTTCAAACAGGCGGACGGGAATGCCGTTGCCCGCCATGACGCAAGCGGCCTCCCGGGCAAAGAGGTCGGAGTTGTTGCGGCAGTCGAAGCACACGGCCACGCCGCGCTTGGCGGCTTCAGCCCCCTCTTCCAGGATTACCTGGGCAAAGGCCTGGGTGGCGTGGCGGATCACATGGATATTCATGCGGTTGAGGCCCACGCCCATGGTGCCCCGCAGACCGGCGGTGCCGAAGGAGAGCTGGTCATAGAACCGGGATTCGATTTCCTTTTCATCGTCGCGGATGGCTTCCAGTTCTGCCTTCTCCTGGGCGGACAGAGCGGGGCTTTCCAGCCATTTTTCATACTCTTTCATAAAGTCCATATGCGTTTCCTCCTAAATATGTAAAGTGAGAAATCATCGCAAAACAGAGAACCGCTCACCGGCTCCAGTCTGGGGAGAAGCCGCACACGGGGCACTCATACATGCGCCAGACCAGCGGTCCTAGATTTCGGTCCTGTCCCAGGGAACCGCTGATGATGCGGGTGCCGCAGCAGGGACAGCGGTAGTAGGTCACGGAACTAACCACGCCAAAAACGATAAACAAAGCGGCCCCGGCTATCAAATACGGGTATCCCTGATCAAAATCCTGCCGCCCCAGAAAAGCTGCAATGACCATCAGCAGGGTCGCTGCCAGGCCGATGGTGTCCGTCAGATTGGCTTTGCGGCGGAAGCAGCGGGCAAGGCGCGTTTTTTCCTCCGTCGTCAACTCCGGCCGCGGTGTAAAGGGAGCATTTGGCTGCATAGCGCTTACCTCTCCTTCCACGTTATAATACGAATGGGCGGAAGTGCCGGCAATCAGGGATCGGGGCTGTCTTCCTCCGGAGCTGCCTCCAGCAGCTGCCGGGCCTCCTCCAGACGGGAGGCGGGGATGTAGATCTCCACGCCCTGGGAGGCAAAGCCGCCCAGGACTTTGCCCAGGGAGCCGCTTTTGAATGCCGGGATGCCGTAGCCCTCCAGCATGGACAGGGTGATGTCCGCCATAGCGTCCAGCTCCCATTGCAAAGCCAGGCGCACTGCCTGTTCCGGCTGCCCCTGCGCATCCTTGGGCCAGCGGGCGAGCAGGTCCCGGTCCGCCAGGGCCCAAAAGTCCTTTGCCTGTTCCATTCCATCAACCCCTTATTTGTGATATTTGGTGCCCGCCGCGATCTGGCAGGCCCGATAGATCTGCTCCAGTACCATGACCCGGGCCAGGTGGTGGGGGAAGGTCATGGGGGACATGGACAGCCGCAGTTCCGCCCGTTCCTTGATGGAGGGATGCAGACCGAAGGAGCCGCCGATGACGAACACCACGTGGCTGGCGCCCTGTGCGGCCCGGCGCGCCAGAAAGTCCGAGAGTTCCTCACTGGAGAGGAGTTTTCCCTCCACGCACATGGCCACCACCAGGGCGGAGGCAGGCAGCTTCCCCCGGATGGTCTCTGCCTCCCGGGCCAGGGCCGCCTCCACCTGGGCAGGGGAGGGGGATTCCGGCAGCCGCTCTTCCGGCAGCTCGATGATTTCGATCTTACAGAACCGGGTCAGGCGCTTGCCGTACTCCTCCGCTGCCTGAATATAGAATTTTTCCTTCATTTTGCCTACACACAACAGGGTTATCTTCTGCATACGCGCCTCCCGGCGAGAATGTGGGCGGGCCCCAGGGTGTCCCGGGGCGCTACGGACAGCGCAGGAGAGAGGCCTGCGGCAGACAAGGCGGTCTCTACCGCCCGGAGGGCCATGGCGGGGGTGTTGTTCTCCCGGCTCAGGTGAGCCAGGACGATCTCCTCGGTGCCGGAGCCCGCCAGGGCCACAGCGAACCGGGCGGCCTCCTCATTGCACAGGTGTCCTCCGGCCCCCAGGATGCGCCGCTTGAGGTAATAGGGATAGGGGCCGCTTTGCAGCGTCTCCACGTCGTGGTTGGCCTCCAGTACCGCCAGATCCACGCCGGTGAGGGTTTCCGCCGCCTCGTCGGTGACAAAGCCGGAGTCTGTCAGCACTCCTACGCTGCCGTCCCCGGTGTCGATGCGGTAGCCGCAGGAGCCGGGGGCGTCATGGGAGGTGGGAAAAGCGGAGACCTGGCAATCTCCCAGAGCCGCGGGAGTCCCGGGTTCCAGGGGCTCAAGCCGCCCGCCGCCCACGCCCAGCCGGTCCGCGAGGGTCCACAAAGTCTGGCGGGTGCCTATTACCGGAGCCTCGCACCGTTTCAGAAGGGTGGAGAGCCCTGCAATGTGGTCGGTATGGGTGTGGGTAATGAGAATGGCGGTGAGATCCGCCGGAGTCAACTCCAGCTCCCGCAGAGCCGTAGAGATCCGGCGGCAGGAGATGCCGGCGTCCAGCAGCAGGTGGGTCTCACCGCAGGATATCACCAGCGCGTTCCCGGAGGAACCGCTGGCCAGGGTATGTACAGTGGTCAAAATAAAACCTCGTCTCCAGAATAAAACGCGTCCGCTCAGGAGAACGTCGACTTAGGTCGCCATCCTCCCCAGCGGACGCAAAAATGTTCCTGTTGTGCCGGGGCAACTTGTCAGCCGATGTGGGCCTCCAGCTCGTCATTTTCGCCGGGAGTCTCCACGGACTGGATATCGGCACCCAGTCCCCGGAGCTTGGCCACAATGTCCTCGTAGCCACGCTCAATGTATTGCACGCAGCTGATCTCGCTTGTTCCGTGGGCTGCCAGCGCGGCAATCACCAAAGCGGCGCCGGCCCGCAGGTCGCAGGCCTGGATGGGCGCGCCGGTAAGATGATCCACACCCTCCACCACGGCGGTCTTGTCGTCCACCTGGATGGAGGCGCCCATGCGCTTGAGCTCGTCCACGTAGCGGTAACGGTTGTTCCAAACGCTCTCCGTCACCAGGGAGGTACCCTCCGCCAGGGAGAGAACCGTGGTGATTTGGGGCTGCATATCCGTGGGGAAGCCGGGATAGGGCATGGTTTTGACATTGGTTTTCTGCAGCTTGCCGGTACGGCGGACCAAGAGGGTATCCTCGTGCTCCTCCACCTCTACGCCCATTTCCACCAGCTTGGCGGTGATACAATCCATGTGCTTGGGAATAATATTCTTAATGAGCACCTGTCCGCCGGTTGCGGCCACAGCTGCCATGTAGGTGCCTGCCTCGATCTGATCGGGGATAATGGCATAGGTTCCGCCCCGCAGGCGATCCACACCCTGAATCTTGATGGTGTCGGTACCGGCGCCCCGGATATTGGCGCCCATGGAGTTGAGGAAGTTGGCCAGATCCACGATGTGGGGCTCTTTGGCGGCATTCTCGATGACGGTGTTGCCCTCGGCCATGGCGGCGGCCATCATGATGTTCATAGTGGCGCCCACAGACACCACGTCCAGATAGACGTTGGCGCCCTTGAGGCGGCCGGTCTCTGTGGAGGCGTGGATAAAGCCGCCCTCTACCACCACTTTGGCGCCCAGAGTGGTAAAGCCCTTGACATGCTGGTCGATGGGACGCACGCCGAAGTTGCACCCGCCGGGCATGGCCACTTCCGCCTTGCCGAAGCGGCCCAGCAGGGCGCCGATGAGATAATAGGACGCACGAATCTTCCGGGCCAGCTCATAGCTGGTCCGGGTAGAACGGATGACGCTGCAGTTGATCTCCACCGTGTGGCGGTTGATGGTACGGATGCTGGCGCCCAGCTGTTCCAGGATTTTCAGGCACAGCGTCACGTCGGAGATCTGGGGGATATTTTCGATGCGGCAGGTGCCGTCCACCATCAAGGCGGCGGGGATAATGGCAACAGCGGCATTTTTGGCGCCGCTGATCTCGACTTCACCAAACAGGGGATGACCACCCTGAATTACATATTTTGTCAAAGTAATTACCCTCTCTTTTAAAAGGCAGCTTTTATAAGGCGGGAAAACCGCCCAGGAATCACTGAGGAATAGTCTGCCCCGCCAGCGCGCCTTCATACCACAGAAGGGCGGCGAACGGCAAAAGGAATCCTCTTGTGAATACTCGCACACCAGCACTATACCATAGCCGGCGGAAAAATGCAAATCATTCCTGTAAAGAATATCTTTACTGAAAAAAGGGAGGAAACTTGCGGAGCTGTTACGCGTGGGACACAGCGCCGGTGGAGCAATTTACATAATAATTTACGGTGTCGGTGACGATACACCAGGCGGGCACCAGGGTCATAGGAGCCGAGGCGGTGCTCTGCAGGTCATAGCAGGGGTACATGTCTGTTACGGCGGAGAACACAGCGCCGGATTCCCGCCGGGCCTCCAGGAACCGGGTCAAAGCGGCGGATGCGGACAGCGGCTCGTCCATGCCGGTCTCGGTATAGGATTTGGGCAGGTGAGAGCCGGAGACGGTCTGAAGGACGCCCTGTTCAATATAAAAGGTAACGGTGCAGTCCGCGACAGGATAGCCGTTGTATTCCTGGGTGGCAGTGATGGTTCCGGTTCCATCCTCCAGTGTGGAGCCGGTGATCTGGTAGTCAAAGCGGCGGCAGAAGTCGCTGCACAGCGCTTCCGGATCCTCCTGGGAGGAATAGCTGATGACCAGGTCAAAGCTGCCGTTGGAGCGGAACACCCCGGAGCCGGTGCCGAAGGAGCTGTCGTAAGCGTGGCTGTCTCCGGCGTCGTCGGATTGGATCAAAGCGTCTCCCAGAAAGAACGCGGCTACCTTCCGATCCTCGTCGTCACTGCGGGAGAGGGATAGTGTGGGGGGCACGCTGCTCTTGGAGATGACGTCCGGATCCAGCGTGACGCCGGCAGAGGCGAACAGATCCGTCAGCTGCTGGGCAGCCTGGCGCTGAGCGGACGCCTGGGACATCCTCCGGCTGACCAGTGAGGCCAGCAGGAAGACGTTTACCAGAAGCAGGATCAAAATGATGATATTTTTCAGGCGGCTGCTTTCCATGGAGCCCCTCCTTGTTGTGAACAGATCCGGAAGTTGATTCTTCCTTTATCCCAGCAGCCAGGTAGCCCTGACGCTGTTGCTGCCGCTGTCGGCATAGCCGATGGACAGCTCGCCGCCCTCCTGATCGGCGGCGATGGCCAGAGCCTGCCGCAGGGGAAGGAGGATGGAGCTGTCCTCCAGTGCGGTGTAGGAGCGCAGCCGCAGGGTCAGGGAGGACACAGTGGCTCCGGAGAGGGTCACTTCCGCCGCGGAGCTCCCGTCGGAAAAGTAGATGGGAACGCCTCCTGCCTGATAGCCAAAGCGCAACGTCATGGAGGAGCCGCTGACAGTGGCCTCCTCTAAGTACAGCGACGCGTCACCGGTAAGGCCGCTGGACAGGGAAGCAAGCAGCGCACCGGTGCGGGAGGCGGCCTCTCCCACCGTGAGTGTTTCCTCTTCCACATCCAGGGACAGAGCCGTGGAACCGCCGCTGCGGTAAACCACGGTGCCATTGGTGTGGATGCGCAGGGAGCGGCTGCCCTCATTGATGACTTCCGAGCCGTCGGAGGAGGGATAGCGGTTATTGGTGTGAGGGTTGAAGTCCAAAGCTGTCAGCAGGGCGTCGGCATCACACTGCACATTGGCGGCGGTCAGGGCCGGCAGCTCCGGCAGTTCATAGAGAAACAGGGACAGGGGATCCACCTGCGCGCACAGGGGCTCTACATCCACAGAGTCCCCGGCGAAAAACGCGGTGCCCAGGTCGTAGCTGTTGACGGTGTCAGTGAGCTCCTGGGCAGAGAGGGTGAGGTTGGCGCGCAGATAGTGCTCCGTTCCATCCCAAAGATATAAGGAGACACCAGTGCTCTCCTGATAGGAGATTACCAGGCGCCGCACGGAAGTGGTATCCCCTCCGGTTTCCACACCACACAGCTGCGCGATGACGGAAAGCGGCAGCGGCGACAGAAAATCATAATAGACAGAGGTGTGTTCCGTTGACTGGAAAAAAGCATGGAAGTCGCTGGTTGAAAACGTGGCCGCGGAGCTCAGAGCGCCTTTGAGCAGGCTGCCCAGAGGTTCAAAGGCCTCGTCGGCGGTGGTAAGGGTCACGCTGCCGTAGCGGCCGTAAGTACCGGTCACCGCTACCCGCACCGGAGCACTGAGGGAGAAGGATTCCTGGACGGTGTCGGCCCCGGTGGAACCGGAGAGGGTGTCCAGATACGTTCCCGCCAGATCCAGGTTGTACCACTGAGTTTGGGCAAAGAGAAGCACCGCGGACACCGTCAGCAGGGTGATCAGCAGGTTCTGGAGGATGCCGATGTGTTTTTTTCGCTTGTCCATAGACATCCTCCTTTCCGGATGGCATAGCGGGGGTAAAAACGCGGCAGAGCGCTTAAGCGGCGGGGCCGCCGATGGGAAGGGTCAGACGCACGGTGGTGCCGGGTCCCTGGTGGGGGGCCAGGGCAATGTTGCCGTGATGGCGCTGGACGATCTCCTTGGCGATGGACAACCCCAGGCCGGTGCCGCCGGACTCCCGGGAGCGGGCCTTGTCCACCCGGTAGAAGCGGTCAAAGATGCGGTCCTGATCCTTTTCCGGGATGCCGATGCCGTCGTCGCAGACCTCCATCCACACCTCGGAGTCGGTGGAGCCGGCGCTGATGCGGATGTGTCCGCCGTCGGGGGTGTATTTGATGGCGTTGCCCAGGATGTTGGTCATCACCTGCTCCAGGCGGCTGCGGTCGCCCACGATCAGGGGCAGATCCTCCAGAGGGCCGCAGGTAAGTTCATGTCCATGGCGCTTCGCCTCCAGGGCGTTGGCCCGCGCCACGGTTTCAATGGCCTCAGCGAAGGGGAAGCGGGAGAGCACCAGCTCCGTGTTGCCGGAGTCCAGACGGCTGAGGGTCAGCAGATCCTGCACGATGTGGGTCATGCGGTCCGTCTCGTTGATGATGATGTCCAGGAAGTTGTCCTCCGTCTCCCGGGGGATGTCCCCGTCGGAGTCCCGGAGGGTCTCGGCGTAGCTGCGGACATTGGTGAGGGGGGTGCGCAGCTCATGGGAGACATTGGCCACGAACTCCTTGCGGCGCTCCTCGTTGCGGTGCTGCTCCGTCACGTCGTGGAGCACTACCAGTACGCCGCCGCTGGCCTGGTCGGAAAAAGGCGCCAGATACAGCTCCAGCGTCCGCTCCCCCACCAGCATCTCGCCCTCGGCGTAGTTGGGCCGCTGCAGCTCCAGCATCTGCCCGAAGGGGTACACCTCGCCGAAGAGATCGTCATAGGTGCAGGAGGGTTCCACCGTCCGCTGGAGCATGGTGTTGGCGGCGGGGTTACAGTGGATGAGCTTGCCCTCGTGGTCGAAAGCCACCACACCGTCGGTCATGTGGAGGAAGAGGGTGTCCAGCTTGTTGCGCTCGTTCTCCACGGCGGCCAGGGTAGCCTGGAGCATGCTGGACATCTCGTTGAAGGTGCCGGTGAGAATGCCGATCTCGTCGGTGGACTCCACGGGAAGTTCACCGTCAAAGTTGCCGGAGGCCACCTTTTCTGCCCGGGCCGTCAGCTTTTCAATGGGGCCCACCATGGTCTTGGAGAGCAGGAAACTCAGCAGGGCGGAGATGAGAAGGCCGATGATCAGGGCCTGCATGATGATGGTGAACAGCTGGGAGTTCAGGCCGTTGACTGTGTCCTTGTTGTCCAGGACATAGATGATGTATGCGTTGTCGCCCCCCATGATGGGGATGGCCACATCCATGAAGTCAGCGGAGATATCGCTCATGTCGCCCACCACCGTGCTGTCTTTCTGAACCACGGCGTTGCGGGCGGTGAGGAGGTTGGCGCTCTGCTCCCGGGGCAGCTGGCTCTCGTCGGCGGAGCCGCTGATGTAGTCCCCGGTGACACCGTCCAGGATGAAGTAGTTGCGGGTGAGATAGTCCACGCCCAGAGAGCCGGCCCGGGCCTCCAGCAGCTCGGAGATCTGGGCGGCGCCGTCCGGCTGGGCGGCCTCCTGGCGCAGGTCGGAGACGAAGTCCGCGTTGCCTGTTCCGAAGACGTTGTTCATCTGCTGGTAGAAAGAATCAATATAGAAGTTGGAGACGCTGGTGGTCAAAAAGGCACCCACCACCGCCATCAGTGATGTGATCAGCAGCAGCAAAATCAGCATCAGCTTCATGTGGAGACTGCGGAACAAGCGCACTCACCTCCCATCCGGATCAAGATCCCGGGGCGGTGCCCCGGCTGCCTGGGTACAGGCCGGTGCTCCGGGACTCACGTCACGGAGAAGTAGTAGCCCGCGCCCCGGCGGGTGAGGATATAGACGGGGTTGGCGGGGTCGACTTCGATCTTTTCCCGCAGGCGCCGCACCGTCACATCCACGGTGCGCACGTCGTCGCCCACATAGCCGTAGTTCCACACCTGCTCCATGAGGTCGATGCGGGAGTAGACCTTGTTGGGGTGGCTGGCCAGGAAGGTCAGCAGCTCATATTCCCGCTGGGTCAGGTCGATGGCCTTGCCGGCCCGGAAGACCTGGTGGCTGTCGGTGTTGATGGCCAGGTCGCCTGCCACCGGCATGGCGGAGGCGGCGGCACCGGCGGGCTGGACCATGCCGGTGCGGCGGATATTGGCGCCCACCCGGGCAATGAGCTCCCGCATGGAAAAGGGCTTGGTGATATAGTCGTCAGCGCCGATCTCCAGGCCGAGGACCTTGTCGGCCTCCTCTTCCCGGGCGGTGAGGATGATGACGGGGACGTTGTTTCCTGCCTCCCGCAGGCGGCGGCAGACGTCAAAGCCGTTCATTTTGGGGAGCATGACGTCCAGCAAAATGAGGTCGGGATTGGCGGAGAGCGCCTGCTTGAGGCCGTCCTCGCCGTCGTAGGACTCCAGGGTCTGGTAGCCCTCCCGCTGGAGATTGAACCGCAGGATATCCACGATGTTCTTCTCGTCTTCCACGATGAGAACCGTTTTCTGGTTGTTCATAGAGGCCTCCGAAACGTGTGATTTTCAGATTTTAGAGATTCAGCAGAATCTTGGCTTTCAATACGGCGGTGACGGTCTTGGCGTCCTCGATCTCACCGTCCATGACCCGGTGGACCATCTCGGCAAAGGGGATGCGCTCCACGCTCAAAAACTCGTCCGGGTCCAGGTGCTGCTGTTCCATATGGAGGTTTTTGGCCAGGAAGAGGTGCAGCTTTTCCCCGTAGCAGCCGGGGGCGGGCAAGATCACACCCAGGGGCAGCAGGGTATCCGGCACGGCGCCGGTCTCCTCCTTGAGCTCCCGCAGGGCACCGGTGACGGGATCTTCTCCCTCGTCCAGCTTGCCGGCAGGGATCTCCAGCAGTGTCTTGCCGAATACGTAGCGGTACTGGGTGACGGTCAGCACATTGTTGCGTTCATCCAGGGGCAGCACCGCCACACCGTCCACGTGATCCACCACTTCCCGCCGGGAGGTATTGCCGTTGGGCAGCAGGACTTCGTCCACATGCACGCGGCACAGCAGCCCGTCGTACAGATCTTTTCTGCTGATCATCTTTTCCGTCAAATCCATGATGGTTCCTCTCTCTCTTCACAAAACGTATCCGGGCGGGGCGTTCCCGCTGCCGGACATACCATAACCATTATAATGGTTTAGTATAGCATGTACGGGGGAAAAATGCCACAGGCAATTTCCCTGCTTGAACAATCAGGCTGTCCGTGGTATACTGAAACAATCTTCCAGACTGGAAACGGAGGTGGACTTCACGGAAAAAAAGGGGATCAAGATCGCCGCGCAGAACCGCAAGGCGTACCACGATTATTTTGTGGAAGACCGCTATGAGGCGGGGATCGAGCTCTTCGGCACGGAGGTCAAGTCCATCCGGGCCGGCACGCTGAACCTCAAGGACTCCTACTGCACCGTCAAGGACGGGGAGCTCTTTGTCCACAGCCTCCACATCTCCCCCTATGAAAAGGGCAACATCTTCAACCGGGATCCGGTACGCACCCGGCGGCTTTTGATGCACCGGCGGGAGATCCGCAAGCTCCACGCTCTCATCCAGCAGGACGGGTATACCCTGGTGCCGCTTTCCGTGTACTTCAAGGATGCCCGGGTGAAGGTGGAGATCGGCCTTTGCAAGGGTAAGAAGAACTACGACAAACGGGCGGCCACCGCCCAGCGGGATGCCCGCCGGGAGATCGACCGCACCTTAAAGGAAAGGAATCGATAACGATGTCTGAGGTAAAGAATCCCATTGCCGTCATCACCATGGAAAACGGAAAGGTGATGAAGGCGGAGCTGTATCCCGAAAAGGCTCCCAACACCGTCAACAATTTCATCGCTCTGGCCAACAAGGGCTTTTACGACGGCCTGACCTTCCACCGGGTGATCCCCGGCTTTATGATCCAGGGCGGCTGCCCCAACGGCAACGGTATGGGCGGCCCCGGCTATGAGATCGACGGAGAGTTCGCCGCCAACGGCTTCCGTCAGAACGACCTCAAGCACACCCTGGGTGTGCTGTCCATGGCCCGCACCATGGCCCCCAACTCCGCCGGCAGTCAGTTCTTCATCATGGTGGACGCGGCGCCCCATCTGGACGGGCAGTACGCGGCCTTCGGCCAGGTGACGGAGGGCAGCGACGTGGCTGTGGAGATCTCCCGGGTCCAGCGCAACATGATGAACGATAAGCCCAAGACCCCGGTGGTGATCCAGTCCATCCGGGTGGATACCCAGGGTGTGGAGTATCCCGCTCCCAAGACCCACTGAGGGAAAAGCGGGACAGCGAGCATCGGATGATTTATAAAGGAGGGGCGCCTATGAAGACTGCCATCATCACCGGAGCATCCTCCGGCCTGGGCAGTGAATTTGTCCGCCAGCTGGCGGATGTGTTCCCGGAGATCCAGTGCTGCTGGCTCATTGCCCGGCGGCGGGACCGGCTGGAAAAGCTGGCGGTGAACCTCCCAGGCTGGACGGTGGAGTGCCTGCCCATGGATCTTTGCGATCCCATGAGCTTTGTGGCGCTCCAGGAAAAGCTCAATACGCAGAAGCCGGAGGTGGCGCTGCTCATCAACAACGCCGGCTGCGGCTACCTGGGGAACCTGGGGGAGATGGAGACCACCACCCAGACCCGGATGGTGGATCTGAACCTGCGGGCCTTGACGGCAGTGACCAATATGGTGATCCCCTTCATGGCCCCCGGCGGACGGATTTTGAATGTCTCCTCCATTGCCTCTTTCTGCCCCAATCCCCGGATGACGGTGTACTCTGCCTCCAAGGCGTATGTCTCCGCGTTTACCGTGGGCCTGGCGGAGGAGCTGCGCCCCAAGGGCATCACGGCAACCGCTGTATGTCCCGGCCCCATGAAGACGGAGTTTCTGGATGTGGGCGGGATCTCCGGCCACTCCCGGACGTTTGACATGCTGCCTTACTGCGACCAGGTCAAGGTGGCGGGGGGCGCCCTGCGGGCAGCCCGGGCAGGCCGAACCATCTATACGCCCCGGCTGTTTTACAAGTTCTACCGGGTGCTGGCCAAGGTGACGCCGGTGAAGCTGATGGTGAAGATCGCCGGAACGTAAAAAAGTTTCATGGAATTGTAACACACTTCGACGGCGGAGTGTGTTACAATTCCACACAGCAAATCCCGCGGACAGCCGCGGCGAGATCGATACGGGGGTGTACCGGTTTCGACGGGGGTATGGAGGCGGGACCAGCGGGCGGCGGCGCCTGACCGCCATAAAACGGGCAATTTATAAATTAAATAACAACAACACTGTTGCTATTGCTGCCTAATTAAAGGCGGCCGTCTGAACCGGAGAGGCCACAGGCCGGGGAAGGCGTCGTTGATGTGGCGTCC
>NZ_DAWBAJ010000057.1:0-11961 GCF_052306735.1 Dysosmobacter sp.
TCCCACTCTCTGGCGCAGTCTCCACCGCGCCGACAGCTTTGTTAGAATACCAAACCATCCACCATTTGTCAACACCTTTTTCCCGATTTTTTAATATTTATTATTTCCGGCTCTTATCTCCCCGTTTCTCTACAGGAAAAGCGCTGGGCAAACAGGGACACTGGTGTTATAATGTCCATACCATCATCCATTATACATATATAATTAGGAGGGATCATTCTGCGGATCCATCGTATGACCGCCACTTTTGGAAAGCTCCAGGGCCAAACCCTGGAGCTTCGGGACGGCCTGAATATCATCGAAGCACCCAACGAAACCGGCAAATCCACCTGGTGTGCTTTCCTCACAGCCATGCTCTACGGCATCAACAGCCGGGAGCGGGACCGGGCCGGCTTTATTGCCGAGAAAAACCGCTACGCCCCCTGGGCGGGCACTGCCATGAGCGGCCGGCTGGACTGTCTGTCAGACGGCCGGGAGCTGACCATCACCCGCACCACCCGGCGGCAGACCGCCCCGCTGGGTGAGTTTCAGGCGGTATACGCCGGAACGGGAGACGCAGTGCCGGGCCTTACCGGCCAGAACTGCGGTGAGACCCTGCTGGGTGTCGGCCGGGAGGTTTTTGAGCGCAGCGCCTTCATCCGGCAAAGCGGACTGACCGTCACCCAGGACGCGGGGCTGGAGCGGCGGATCGCTGCCCTCATTACCTCTGGGCAAGAGGACACCTCTTATACAGAGGCCGCCGACACCCTGAAGAAGCAGCTCAACCGCCGCCGCCACAACAAGACTGGGCTGCTGCCCAATCTGGAGGGAGAGCTGGCCGAGCTGGACCGCCAGCTCCAGGAGGTCTCCGCTGCGGAGGACCAGCTCTCCCAGGCCCGCTCCCAGGCCCGGCAGCTGGAGGGCCGGGAAGCGGCGCTGACGGAGGAACTGGCCCAGCATGATCGCTGGGAATCCGCCCGGAAGCGCCAGGCCCTGACTCAGGCGGAGACAGCTGCCCGGGAAGCGGAGGAACACGCCGTGTCGGTGCGCCGTCAGCTGGAAACGGAACAGATCCCCGGAAACGACACCATTGGCCGCCTCCGGGGCGCCATCGTCAACCTGGAGACCGTGCGCAAAAGTGTGGACAAAGCCCGGGGAGAGCGGGACGAGGCCATGAAGGCCCTTTTGCGGGCGGAAGCCGCCGTGAACGAGAACCCCTTTGCCGGACAGACGGCGGAGCAGGCCTGGAAATCCGCCACCTCCATCAGCGATTCCAAGCCGTGGCCCCTCAGCGAGCTGCTGCCATCTATCTTTTTGGGGATTTTCACCCTGGTTTTCTATGCCGCTCAAATTCTCGGCATGGGTGGCGGCTTTGTAGACGCCCTTTGGGGCATTCCCTGCGCCCTCGCCGCATTGTTGATTCCTTTTTATAAAAACCGGAAATGGAAGCAGGAAACGGCTGCGGCCCTGAAGAAGCACAATGTCTCCTCCGCCGCGGAACTCCGGGAGAAAGCCGTGGCTTACGCAGATCTCTTAAAGGCCCAGGAAGCCGCCCAGGCGAACGCCAATGCCAAGGCCGCCACTGCCGACGCCCTGTACGCCTCCCTCACCTCCAACGAGCAGGGCATTTTGATGGAAGTCCGCCGCTTTGCCCCCGCCGCCTACGACATTCCCACGGCGGACGCCCTGCTGCGCCAGTGCGCCGTGCGTCGCCGGGAGCTCCAGGAGGCGGAGGCCGCTGCCCGGGAAGCCCGGATGCGCAGCGACCTCCAGGCCCAGGAAGCCCCCCAGGCCCCGGAGGATCTGGAGGCACAGCCTCCCGCCCGCAGCCGGGAAGCGGTCAGCGGAGAGCTGGACGCTGTCCGGGCCGCTCTGGCCCAGGCCCGCTCGGCTGCCGACCGCCTGACGGGTCAACTCCACACGCTGGGCGACCCGGGAGCGCTGCGGGAGCGCCGGGCCCGGCTGGAGGAGCAGCGTGTGCAGCTGGAGGGGGAGTACGATGCCATCCGAATGGCCATGGAGACCCTGGAGAGCGCCAACACCACCCTGCAAAACCGGTTCTCCCCGGCCCTGGGACGCCGGGCGGCGGAGATCTTCCGCCAGCTCACCGGCGGCCGCTATGAGGGCGTGGTGCTGGATCGCCAGTTCCGTTTGAGCGCAGAACCGGCGGGAGACGGCGTCTACCGGGACGCTCAGCTGCTCTCTGCCGGAGCGCTGGACCAGCTGTATCTGGCGGTGCGGCTGGCCATCTGCCAGCTGGTGCTGCCCCAGGAGCGGGAAGTCCCCATGGTGCTGGACGACGCCCTGGCCAATTTTGACGATGCCCGCTGTGCCGCCGCCCTGGACTATCTGACCCGGGAGGCCCAAAACCGGCAGATCCTCCTCTTCACCTGCCACAGCCGGGAGGCAGATTTCCTGGAAAACCGCCCGGAAGTTGCCGTCTGGCGGTTGACGGAAGCCCTTTGACGGTATAAGATACCTTGTGCGTACAAGAATATTCCCGCGCAAGCGGAAAAAGGAGATCAGACAATATGAGCGAATGCACCCATAACTGCTCCACCTGCGGCGAGAACTGCGGGGAGCGGCAGGAGCCTCAGTCCCTGCTGAAGGAGCACAACCCCAACGCCCGTATCGGCAAGGTATACGGCGTGGTATCCGGCAAGGGCGGCGTGGGCAAGTCCATGGTCACCAGCCAGCTGGCCGTCACCATGCGCCGCCGGGGCTATGAAGTCGGCGTTCTGGACGCGGACATCACCGGCCCCTCCATTCCCAAGGCCTTCGGCATCCACACCCAGGCGCTGGGCAGCGAGGAGGGCCTGTATCCCGTGGTTTCCCGCACCGGTATCCAGGTGATGAGCACCAATCTGCTGCTGCCCAATGAGACGGATCCCGTCATCTGGCGCGGCCCCGTCATCTCCGGCGTGGTGCAGCAGTTCTGGACGGATGTGCTGTGGAACTGCGACTACCTCTTTGTGGATATGCCGCCGGGAACCGGCGACGTGTCCCTCTCCGTGTTCCAGTCCATCCCGCTGGACGGCATCCTCATCGTGGCCAGCCCCCAGGAGCTGGTGAGCATGGTGGTGGAAAAGGCCGTGAAGATGGCGGAGATGATGGAAGTGCCCATCCTGGGCCTGGTGGAGAACATGAGCTATGTGACCTGCCCGGACTGCGGCAAGAAGATCCACCTCTTCGGCGAGGGCAAGACTGCCCAGGCCGCCGCCCGCCACAACCTGCCGCTGCTGGCGGAGATGCCCATTGATCCCGCCCTGGCCTCCCTCACCGACGAGGGCAATATCGAGAGTTTTCAGGGCACCTGGCTGGACGGCGTGGCCGACCGGCTGGAAGGCAAGTAAAATCCCATGGGCCGCGTGTGCATTTCTCCGCACCGCGGCCCTTTTTGGCAGTTTTTGTCCATCCTGCACAAATTTGTGAGGGAAGGCTTTGGGTGAAAAATCCCTTTTTGTGTGGAAAAACAGTTGCAAAATCCGCCTGGATTCGAGATAATAAAAGGTACTTCAATACTTCCGCATACGGAATATCATAATTTTTGAATAAGACGCAAGGGGGACGAAACACATGCAGGAACTGAAGGACCGCATCGTGAAGGAAGGCAAGGTGCTGCCCGGCAACATCATCAAGGTGGACGGCTTTTTGAATCACCGCATTGACACGGAGCTGATGACCCACATCGCCGAGGAGTTCGGCAAGCACTTCAACATGGATGAAGTTACCATGATCCTCACGGCGGAGGCCTCCGGCATCGCCCTGTCCGCCATCGTGGCCCAGCACTTCCACAAGCCCATGATCTTTGCCAAGAAGGCCAAGAGCGACAACATCGAGGGCGGTCTGTACCAGAGCGACATCTTCTCCTACACCTATAAGAAGAAGGTCACGCTGCTGGTGTCCAAGGAGTGGATCTCCTCCGACGATAAGATCCTCATCATCGATGACTTCATGGCCAACGGCGAGGCTATGCGCGGCCTGTGCGACATCGTGGATGCCGCCGGCGCCACTCTGGTTGGCATCGGCTGCGCCGTGGAGAAGGGCTTCCAGGGCGGCGGTGACCGCCTGCGGGCTGCCGGCGTGAATCTGAAGTCCCTGGCCATCATCGAGTCCGCTGAGCCCGGTCATATCGTCTTCCGGGACGAGGAGTGATCCTTTCACACCCGGCCCGATGGGGCCGGGTGTGTCCGTTTTCCCGGGCAATCTGAAACCCCGCACCACTTTTTCCGTCTTTCTTTGTAACCAAACAAAAGGGAGGCGTACGGTATGAAAAAGCATTGGCGGATTCTGCTTCCACTGATCTTGGTGCTGCTTTTGCTTCTGGTTCTGCTGCTCCTGCATCCGCATTCTGCGGCTGAGGAAACGCAGGATGCGGACGCGCTGCTGTGTGCCAAGCCGGTGATCTACCTCTATCCGGAGGAGGAGACAGCCGTCAGCGTCAAATTGGATTACGACGGCCAGTTCACCACCACCTACCCGGCCTATAACAATGGCTGGAGCGTCACCGCAGAGCCGGACGGCACCCTGTATGACCAGCAGGGCCGAGAGTACAGCTACCTCTTCTGGGAGGGCATCCCCGACACGGAGTACGATTTTTCCCAAGGCTTCTGCGTCCCCGGCAGAGACAGCGCGGAATTTTTGCGCTGCGCCCTGGAAAAGCTGGGTCTGACAGCCCGGGAGTTCAACGAATTCATTGTCTACTGGCTGCCCCAGATGGAGGGCAACGCCTATAACCTCATCGCCTTTCAGTCGGACGATTACACGGATCACGCCCGGCTGACCATCTCCCCGGAGCCGGAGAGTATCCTGCGGGTCTTTATGGCCTGGCAGCCCCTCCAGGAGCCGGTGGAGATCATCCCCCAGGACCTGCCCTCCTTTGAACGCACCGGCTTTACGGTGGTGGAGTGGGGCGGTGTCCGGGTTTCCTGACAACAACCCAACCTGAAAAGGAGGAGTCAATTTGTCCCATCAAACCGTCATCGTACTGGACTTCGGCGGCCAGTACAATCAGCTCATCGCCCGCCGCGTCCGCGAGTGCGGCGTCTACTGCGAGGTGAAGCCCTACACCACCTCCATGGACGACATCCGGGCCATGAACCCTATCGGCATTATCTTCACCGGCGGCCCCAACAGCGTTTATGACCCCAAGTCCCCCCAGGCCAACCCCGAGGTGTTCCAGCTGGGCGTCCCCATTCTGGGCATCTGCTACGGCTGCCAGCTGCTGGCCCACAATCTGGGCGGCAAGGTCATCGCCGCCACCGACGACTCCGCCCGGGAGTACGGCAAGACCGAGACCTATTTCAATACCGACTGCAAGCTCTTCAAGGGCCTGCCCGCCCAGGGCATCACCTGGATGAGCCACGGTGACTATATGGAGAAGGTGCCTGAGGGCTTTGCCCTGGTGGCCCACTCCGACGCCTGCCCCAATGTGGCCATCTGCGACGAGGCCCGGGGCTTCTACGGCGTGCAGTATCACCCCGAGGTAAACCACACGGAGCACGGCACCGACATGATCCGCAATTTTCTCTATGAGGTCTGCGGTGCCCAGGGCGACTGGACCATGGGCGATTACAAGGCCACCGCCATCCGCACCATTCGGGAAAAGGTAGGCGGCGGCAAGGTGTTGCTGGCCCTCTCCGGCGGTGTGGACTCCTCCGTGGCCGCCGCTCTGGTGGCGGAGGCTGTGGGCAATCAGCTCACCTGCGTCTTTGTGGATCACGGCCTCATGCGCCTCAACGAGGGCGACGAGGTGGAAGCCGCCTTCAAGAAGTGGGACATCAACTTCGTCCGGGCCAACGCCGAGGAGCTGTTCCTTTCCAAGCTGGCCGGGGTCACCGAGCCCGAGCGCAAGCGCAAGATCATCGGTGAGGAGTTCATCCGGGTCTTTGAAGCGGAGGCCAAGAAGATCGGCCAGGTGGATTACCTGGTCCAGGGCACCATTTATCCCGACGTTATCGAGTCCGGTGCCGGCGACGCCGCCGTCATCAAGAGCCACCACAACGTGGGCGGTCTGCCTGACTACGTGGACTTCAAGGAGATCATTGAGCCGCTGCGGATGCTCTTCAAGGACGAGGTCCGTCAGCTGGGCCGTGAGTTGGGTCTGCCGGAGTATCTGGTGATGCGCCAGCCCTTCCCGGGCCCGGGCCTTGCCATCCGCGTCATCGGCGAGATCACCAAGGAAAAGCTGGACACCCTGCGTCTGGCGGACTTCATCTTCCGGGATGAGATCGCCAAGGCCGGACTGGAGGGCTCCATGAGCCAGTATTTCGCGGTGCTCACCAACATGCGCTCCGTGGGCGTCATGGGCGACGGCCGCACCTATGACTATACCCTGGCCCTGCGTTCTGTCACCACCAGCGACTTCATGACCGCCGACTGGACCCGTATTCCCTACGATGTGCTGGACCGGGTCAGCGTACGGATTGTCAACGAGGTTCCCAATATCAACCGCATTGTCTACGACATCACCTCCAAACCCCCCGCAACTATTGAGTGGGAATGACGCTCGAAACGGCGAAAACCCGCATGAATACAGGCTTTTTTGCCCGTCCATACTGCTCTTGATACTGGATTGATACTATTTGTGTCCGCCCGGTATTCTCAAGAGAAAAATCCCAAAAGGACAAGCAAAACCGCCCTGCTGAACGACAAATTCAGCAGGGCGGTTTTTTTGCTTGTCTTATTTATTTTTCCGCCAAGGGATATAATATTCGCTTTCCAGGCCATCGTCGCAGGTATGGGGCCAGTTGAGTTTCCATTCAAAATACTCTTCCCTGGTGATCTCCCCGGCGTGTAACTCCTGCTGACGAAAAAGCCATTCCCGCATGAACTCGTCCACAAGGCCATACTGGAAGTACATACCCACGGGAGGGTGTGCGGGCCAGTCATCGCTATCATTGTACCGTACAGCGGTATCATCAGCGGCCCCTGCTCTGCCCGGATTGCGGACAAGTTGGAACAGGCGGATAGCGCCAGGGCTGTCCTCGTCCAGCCAGAAGAATGTCCGCATGAAGTCCTCGGCAGAGCCGGGGGCGATGGTGTAGAAGTTCTGGCGGTCTACCCGCAGCGCCTCGGCCATCTTGTCCAGCAGTTCCCGTTTCGGAACACGGTAATTCGTCTCATACTGGGCGATCCGGTTGTCCGCTCCCTTTTCCTCAAAGCCGATAGCAAGCCCCAATTCCTTTTGTGTCATGCCTCGAAAGGTGCGGATTTTCTTTATCTTGTCTCCGACTGTCATAATATCCCACCGCCTTTGCCAATAGTATAGCGCAAAAAAGCGAAAGATGCAAGATAATCTTTAACAAAAATGCGAAATAAATTCTTGACATTAACACTTATGTTAATGTATAATGAAGATGGTGACATTAACATATTTGCGAAACTAAAATAAGGAGGTGCTGACCATGGAAAAGGAGCTGTTTGTGAGAGCAGAGGAGGTCGCCAGGGAGCTGGGCATTTCCAAGCCCTACGCCTACAAGCTGGTGCGGGAGATGAACGAGGAGCTGAAGAAAAAAGGCTTTCTCACCATTCCCGGACGGGTAAGCAGGCGCTACTTCGAGGAAAAATTCTATGGGCTGCGGGACAGACAATAAGGAGGGAACCACAATGCCGGCATACAAAGACAAGGCAAAGGGCACATGGTATGCGTCCTTTTACTACGAGGACTGGACGGGCAAGAAAGTAAAGAAAATGAAACGGGGCTTTCCCACCAAGCGGGAGGCTCTGGAGTGGGAGCGGACATTCCTGCAACAACAGACCGCCGACCTGGAAATGACCTTTGAAAACTTCGTGGCTGTCTATGTGGCGGACATGAAAGGCCGTATCAAGGAAAACACCTGGGGGACGAAAGAGCATATCCTCTACAAGAAGTTGGTGCCGTACTTCGGCAAGCGGAAGATGTGCGACATTCACTCCAAGGAGGTCATCGCCTGGCAGAATGAAATGCTGGGTTACCGGGACAAGAACGGCAAGCCCTACTCTCCGGTGTACTTAAAAACGCTGCACAATCAGTTGAGCGCCGTGTTCAACCATGCGGTACGGCACTACAATCTAAAGGTCAATCCCGCTGCCCAGGCGGGCAATATGGGAAAGCCAAAGGGACGGGAAATGCTGTTCTGGACAAAGGCGGAGTATCTGAAATTCGCCGAGGCCATGATGGACAAGCCCCTTTCCTATTACGCCTTTGAAATGCTCTACTGGTGCGGCGTCCGGGAGGGGGAGCTGCTGGCCCTCACTCCTGGCGACTTCGACTTTGAGAAACAGACCGTCACCATCTCCAAGTCCTACCAGCGGATTAAGGGCAAGGATGTGATTACCGACCCCAAGACCCCTAAGAGCAACCGGGTCATTCAAATGCCCGCTTTCCTCTGTGAAGAAATGCGAGACTATATCAAGAGCCTGTATGGGGTGAAGCCCACCGACCGCATTTTCACGGTGACAAAATCCTACCTCCACCGGGAGATGGACAGGGGTGCGAAAGAGGCCGGGGTAAAGCGGATCAGAATACACGACCTGAGGCACTCCCACATTTCGCTGCTCATTGACATGGGCTTTACGGCCCTGGCAATCGCTGACCGGGTGGGACATGAAAGCATTGATATTACCTACCGCTACGCCCACCTGTTCCCCACCCGGCAGGCGGAGATGGCGGACAAACTGGACATGGAGCGAAAGGGGGCCTAAATCATGTCAGTGAAAAATCTTGACCGACACAACCGCTGGAGAAACAAAACTGTGGCTTTCCGGGTGTCCCCGGATGAGGACAGGGAAATTGAAACCGCTGTGCGGCTCTCCGGCCTTACCAAACAGGACTACATCACCCGACGGCTGCTGTGCCGGGATGTGGTGGTACAGGGCAACCCCAGGGTGTATAAGGCCCTGCGGAACGAGCTGGCCGCCGTTCTGGAAGAACTGGAGCGTATCGAGGCCGGGAATGGCGTGGATGGGGAGTTGCTGGACACCATCCGGCTGATCGCCGCCATCATGGACGGCATGAGGGAGGATTGATAGATGGATAGATTGCAAGAGAAAACGACTGCCCCATATCCGCCTGTTGGCGCAGACGGGGGACAGTCGCTCTCACAAAAACCTAACCAAAGTATAGCAGAGGGCGTGACAGAACACAAGCCCCCGGAAAGAGATTTGGAGGAAATCCTGCGGCAGATAAGCCGGGTCAATGACCCGGCCTATCTGCCTACCGTGTCTATGAATGACCTCTACGAACAGGTGTACCCCGGCAGACCTCCTGTGGTAGACGGTCTGCTCTATGCGGGGACATATCTCTTTGTGGGCGCTCCCAAGGTGGGCAAGTCCTTTCTCATGGCCCAGCTTGCCTATCATGTGAGTATGGGCCTTTCCCTGTGGGGGTATGAGGTGCGCCAGGGGACAGTCCTCTATCTGGCCCTGGAGGACAACCACCGTCGCTTACAGGAGCGGTTGTACCGGATGTTTGGAGTAGAGAGTACCGGAAACCTGTTCTTTGCCATCGGAGCTAAGCAGCTCGGCGGTGGCCTGGAGGAGCAGCTAAAGGGCTTTGTCCGGGAACACACGGACACCCGGCTTATTATCATCGACACCCTGCAAAAAATCCGGGAGGCCGGGGCAGAGAAGTACAGCTATGCCAACGACTATGAGGTAATCACCAAACTGAAACGGTTTGCCGATATAAGCGGGGTTTGCCTCCTGGTTGTACATCACACCCGCAAGCAGCAGGCCGATGATAAGTTTGATATGATCTCCGGCACCAACGGCTTATTGGGTGCGGCAGACGGGGCCTTTCTGCTCCAAAAGGAGCGGCGGGCAGACAACGCCGCCACCCTGGACATTTCTGGGCGGGATCAGCAAGACCAGCGCCTCTACCTCAAGCGGGACGAGGAACGGCTTGTGTGGGAGCTGGAGCGGCGGGAAACGGAGCTGCGGCAGGAGCCGCCTGACCCGGTGTTGGAGGCTGTTGCCGCCCTGGTAACGGCGGAACGGCCAGAGTGGAGAGGGACGGCCACGGAACTTGTCGCCGCCCTGGGGCTGGATATGAAACCCAATGCCCTGGCTATGCGGCTGAATGTCCGGGCGTGGCGGCTGTCCTATGAGTACCACATCCACTATGAAAGCGCCCGAACCCATGCCGGGCGGAGTATCAAGCTCACGTTGGAGGAACCCCAGGCGTGACGACCGTGACAGCTGTGACAGCTTTTCGGAGTGCGGAGGCGGTGTGTAAAACATCGTCACGGTCGTCACGGCTGTCACGGGGAGCGGGGGCGAAAGTCAAGGGGGGCATACCTGCGGGTGGAGATTGCCGCAAGTCAATACAACCCGTACCCCTTGACTTTCGGCCCACGGAAAACACTTGCCGGGCGGTGGAAAGGCCCCTGGCCTTTCCACCCTGCCCAACGGCGAGTGACAAAGTTTAGGCGGGGTGCAGGGTGCCCTTTTCAAAGGGCGGCCCTGCTGGGGGAGGCAACCGCAGTTGCCGGGGGCAAAGCCCCCACACCACCCCGTAGGGCGCAAATGCGCTTTTGATGGCCGTCAGGCTGTCAAAAGTGCTTTTGCGTTACTTTCGCAGAAAGTAACAAAGGCTCGCCGCTTGCGCGGCGGAAAAGGGAGGAGGGATTGATTTGAAAAGGACAATCAGCGCCATGGTGGGCCAAGGATCGGTGAACCATAACAGTAGAAAATTCCACGCCAAGAACACTGACCCGGAACGCTCCCACTTGAATATAACCTACTGCCAGGAGAATATCAAGGCGGTGTACCATGAACTCTTTGACGAGGCTCTGGAACGGTACAACGCTAAACAAACCAGGGCCGACAGAAGGATAGAGGATTACTATGAGAAGATCCGCTCCGGCAAGCAGGAAAAGCCGTTCCATGAAATCATCCTGCAAGTGGGCAATCGAGATGATATGAGCGCCGACAGCGAGGAGGGACAGCTTGCGGCAGCGGTTTTGGACGAGTACATGAAGGGCTTTCAAGAGCGCAACCCCCAACTCCGGGTGTTCTCTGCCCACCTCCACATGGACGAGGCTACGCCCCATCTGCACATTGACTTTGTACCATTCACCACCGGGAGCAAGCGAGGGCTGGACACGAGGGTATCTTTGAAACAGGCGTTAGCGGCCCAGGGTTTCCAGGGCGGCACCAGAGGGGACACAGAGTGGAGCCAGTGGGTGCGCTCGGAAAAGGAGCAGCTTTCCCTGGTCATGGAGCGCCACGGGATTGAGTGGGAGGACAAAGGCACCCACGACAAGCACTTGTCTGTGCTGGACTACAAGAAAGAGCAGCGGGCAAAGGAGATCGCCGTTCTGGAGACGGTCAAGGCGGAGAAAGAAAACCAGGTGGAGAGCCAGGAACGGCGGCTCAAAGAACTTGCCCCGGCGGTGAAAAATATGGAGCGGTTGGCAGCGGATTTCTCCGCCAATCCGGAGGAGATTTTGCCGGAGCCGGGAACGCTGGAAACAGGCCGGGCCTACCGAGAGAAAAAGGCAAAGCCCCTGCTGGCCCAAATCGTCAAGGTGCTGCGCTCCCTGTATCTGGCCTATGTGGAGCTGCGGGGGAAATTTGAGCGTCTGCAAGGGGACTATGGCCGGGTGAGGGAGAGCAACATCCGCCTGTCTGATCGATTGCAGGAGGTCAAGTTGGAAAACAAGGCCATGCGGCAAGTCTCCGCTGACTATGAGCGGGTCAAAAGGGCCTTTGGCCCAGAACAAGTGGACAGAATATTAGAGGCAGCTTACCAGCAGGAACATGCCGAAAAGGAACGGAAACGGGCCGCAAAGTCAAAAATTCGGATAGACGCACGATAATCACCAAAACCGGAGGGTATTCCAGTGAATACCCTCCGATTTTATTTGTGGAATCGGTAAAATGATTTCTTGTTTTTTAGAGCGTACTATGATATACTGCTATTATCCTGATTTGAGGAGTCTATCAAATATGCGGCAAGGTATTCTTAAATAAAATTTGATAATGGGCGCAAAAATGATT
>NZ_DAWBAJ010000058.1:0-11517 GCF_052306735.1 Dysosmobacter sp.
CCGATGGCCCAGATGGGCTCATAGGCGATGATGCAGCGGCGCAGCTTGTCGGCGGGCACGCCGTTGAGGGCGCTCTTGACCTGCAGGGCGATCCACTCGTTGGTGATGCCGGTCTCCCGCTGCTCCAGGGACTCGCCCACGCAGATGATGGGATTCATGCCGGCATTGAGGACGGCGTGCACCTTCTTGTTGACAGTGGTGTCGGTCTCGCAGAAATACTGCCGCCGCTCGCTGTGGCCCACGATGACGTACTTGACGCCCAGGTCCTTGAGCATGTCGGCGGAGACCTCGCCGGTGTAGGCGCCCTTCTCCTCAAAGTAGACGTTCTCAGCGCCCACGGAGATGCGCAGGTCCTTGAAAGCCTTGATGGCGGTGGAGATGTTGCAGGCGGGGACGCAGATCAGCGTCTCGCACCACTTGACCCGGGGCATGATCTTCTTCATATCCTCGGCGAACTTCTTGGTCTCGGTGGCAGTCATGTTCATCTTCCAGTTGCCGGCGATGACGGTCTTGCGATATCTGCGGTTCATGATTATCATTACTCCTTTATGTCTGTATCGTTGGCCCGCGGAAAGCACGGACGGATTCACGAACTGACGCGTTCCGGGCATCTGCCGGGGCCTGAGGCTCCAAAACTACTTCCCGGTAACGCAAACTATTACTTTATAGCCGAAAATCGGTATTTTGTCAAGAGTTTTGACTCTTTTTGCGGGATAAAAACGGGAACTTTGCCAGGGAGGTACCGCTCCTTGGGGCACGGCCTTCCGCCCCACGCAACATATGGCCGCAGGCAGAACGCTCAGATGGGCCTTACTGATCCAGCAGGCAGGCCACGCCGGGGAGCTCTTTGCCCTCCATGAACTCCAGGCTGGCGCCGCCACCAGTGGAGATGTGGGTCATCTTGTCGGCATAGCCCAGCTGCTGCACGGCAGCCGCGCTGTCGCCGCCGCCGATGATGGTGATGGCATTCGTCTTGCTCAGAGCCTCGGCCACAGCCTCAGTGCCCTTGGCGAAGGCAGGGAACTCAAAAACGCCCATGGGGCCGTTCCAGATGACGGTGCCGGCGTCCTTCACGGCGTCGCAGTAGAGCTTCACAGTCTCGGGGCCGATGTCCAGGCCCTGCCAGCCGTCGGGGATCTCGCCGGCCTTGACCACCTGGCTCTTGGCGTCGGGGGCGAAGGCGTCGGCGCAGACGGTGTCCACCGGGAGCAGCAGCTTGACGCCCTTGGCGGCTGCCTTTTCCACCATCTCATTGGCATAGCTCTCCCAGTCGGCTTCCAGCAGGCTGTCGCCCACCTTGCCGCCCTGGGCGGCGGAGAAGGTGTAGGCCATGCCGCCGCCGATGATGATGGTATCGGCGATCTCCAGGAGGTTGTTGATGACGCCGATCTTGGAGGAGACCTTGCTGCCGCCCAGAATGGCCACCAGGGGCCGCTTGGGACTCTTCAGGGCGCCGCCGATGACCTCCAGCTCCTTCTGGATCAGGAAGCCGGACACGGCGGGCAGGTAGTCCGCCACTCCGGCGGTGGAGGCGTGGGCACGATGCACGGCGCCGAAGGCGTCGGAGACGTAGATCTCCGCCATAGAGGCCATGGCGCGGGCCAGCTCGGGGTCGTTCTTGGTCTCACCCTTTTCAAAGCGGGTGTTCTCCAGCAGCATGATCTCACCGGGCTTCAGGGCGGCGGCCTTGGCCTGGGCGTCGGGGCCCACCACATCCTCGGCCATGATGACGGGCTTTCCCAGCAGCTCGCTCAGGCGCTTGGCCACGGGCTTGAGGCTCAGGGCCGGATCGGGGCCGTTCTTGGGCTTGCCCAGGTGGGAGCAGGCGATGACGGCGGCGTTCTGATCCAGCAGGTACTGGATGGTGGGCAGGGCGGCCCGGATGCGCTTGTCGTCGGTGATGACGCCGCTGCCGTCCTTGGCCAGGGGCACGTTGAAGTCGCAGCGCAGCAAGACCTTCTTGCCCCGGACGTCCACGTCCCGTACGGTCTTCTTATTATAATTCATATGAGTTCCTCCGTTTGTGGTGTTGGTGGTTGATGATAGAATAAGCAGTCCGGACACTCCCTGTCCGGACAGGGTCACAAAAGGTTTACAATGCCATCTCACCGGTGGCCTTCAGCCCCGGAAAGCCCGTCTGGCGCAGTGCCTCATAGACGCACACTGCCACGGTGTTGGACAGGTTCAGGCTCCGGGCTTCGGACACCATGGGAAGGCGGATGCACCGTTCCCGGAACCGCTCCCGGAAGTCCTGGGGAAGACCCGCGGTCTCCTTGCCGAAAAAGAGCCAGCTGTCCGGCATGAAGACAGCCTCCTGATAGGAGCGGGGAGCCTTGGTGGTGGTGAGCCACAGATCGGCAGCGGCCTCCGGGTGGCGGGTGAAAAGATCCTCCAGATTCTCGTAATCCGAAACCTCCACCAGGTGCCAGTAGTCCAGTCCCGCCCGGCGCACGGCCTTTTCCGAGATGTCGAAGCCCAGGGGACGGACCAGGTGCAGCCGGGAGCCGGTGGCGGCGCAGGTCCGGGCGATGTTGCCGCAGTTCTGCGGAATCTCCGGCTCCACCAGTACGATATTGAGCATGAACAGAAAATTCCCCTTTATCCATTAAATATGTTACAAGCGAAACCCATTGTAATCCTTTACCTGCACAAATTCAACCGTAAAGTGCGTGGAAAAGCTGATTTTCAGGAAAAATAACCACAGACGCTTTGGATTTTCTGCGAAATGCCGAAAAACAGACAAATTTTTGCGTATTTTGCATTCCACAGCCGCCATTTACAAAAAAAGAGCGGAAAGATCGCATGTTCTTGGGGGAAATTTTTAGATAAATTTTGCCCAGGGGGTGGATTTTCCACATATCTTTGCTATAATGTAATTACCTATCACCATTGCAAGGAGGATATTCCAATGGATTGTCCGCAGCGCGCCGTGTTTTTTCTGGAAGAGGATGCTTCCGTCCCGGCGTATTCCAAACCGCTGATGCTGGAAACCGTTTTGTTTTGCCCGATCCTGAGCTGGATGAGTGAAAAGTTGCGGTCCGATGGCGTGCAGCGGTTTTTTGCTGTTTGCGGTCCGCGGTTCGCCCAGGAGGCCCGGGACTGCTTCCCGGCAGACGCGGAAGTCATGGTTTCCGAGCAGCACCAGGAGCTGCTTTCCTTCCTGGATACCGATGAGACCACCCTGGTGTTCCGCTGGGCGGCCCTGCCTGCGGCTGAGGCCGGTCCTGGTTTCGCTTATGCGGCTCCCGGCCGGGAGCTGCGCAGCACCTGGCGGGAGCGCCTGACCAACGCCGTCCAGGGGGCGGAGCTGGTAGGCGGCTGGCTGCCGGTGAACCGCCGGGAGAACCTGGACGAGATGGAGCAGCTGATGCGGCCCCGGGTTATCCGGCGCCACAGCGCCGCCGGCGTGCGGATCATGGACCCGGGCAGCGTCTATATCGATCCCCGGGTCACCATCGGGACGGGCACCGTGATCCTGCCCGGCACCATTTTGCGGGGCGAGAGCCGCATCGGCTGCGGCTGCACCATCGGGCCCAACGCCCTGGTGGACTGCTGCACCGTGGGCGACGGCGTGGTCATCAACGCCTCCCAGACCTATGAGAGCACCATTGGTGCCGGCGCAGATGTGGGCCCCTACGCGCATATTCGTCCGAACTGCACCGTGGGCGAGAAGTGCCATGTGGGCGCATTCGTGCAGCTGAAAAACTGCGTACTGGGCGCAGGCACCAAAATGAGCCACCTGACCTATGTGGGCGACGCCGACGTGGGCGAGCGGGTGAACTTCGGCTGCGGCACCATCACCTCCAACTACGACGGCTTCAAAAAGCACCGCACTGTTATTGAGGACGACGTGTTCGTGGGCTGCAACACCAACCTGGTTCCCCCGGTGACGGTGGGCCGGGGCGCCTATATCGCCGCCGGTACCACGGTGACGAAAGACGTGCCTCCCGATGCCCTGACAGTGGGCCGGGTGCGTCAGGAGAACAAGGAGGGCTGGGCGGCCCGCCGGCGCAAGATGCACCAGAAGTGATCCGGAGACGATCATAGAGAAGCATAGAAGAGAAAATTCAGGAAAATACTGATAGAACAGAGAAAGAAGGCGTTGAAAGATGATTTCTCACGGCAAGGATATTAAAATTTTCACAGGCAACGCGAACCCCAAGCTGGCGGATGAGATCTGCAAGCTGATGGGTACCAAGCTGGGCGAGGCGGAAGTCGGAACCTTCTCCGACGGCGAGATCTTCGTCTCTTTGTACGAGACCGTCCGCGGCAGCGATGTGTTCGTGGTCCAGTCCACCTGCACCCCCGTCAACAACAACCTCATGGAGCTGCTCATCATGATCGACGCGCTCAAGCGCGCCTCCGCCGGCCGGATCACCGCCGTGATCCCCTATTACGGCTATGCCCGTCAGGACCGCAAGGCCAAGGCCCGCGATCCCATTACCGCCAAGCTGGTGGCCAACATGCTCACCGCTGCCGGTGCCGACCGTGTGCTGACCATGGACCTCCACGCCTCCCAGATCCAGGGCTTCTTTGATATCCCCGTGGACAATCTGGCCGGAAACCCCATCTTTGTGGATTACTATGCCAAGAAGTTCGGTGCGGACTGCGAGAACATGATGGTGGTCTCTCCCGACGTGGGCTCCGTGGCCCGTGCCCGCGCCTTCGCCCAGAAGCTGCACATGAATCTGGCCATCGTGGACAAGCGCCGTCAGAAGGCCAACAGCTGCGAGGTCATGAACGTCATCGGCGACGTCCGGGGCAAGGACTGCATCCTCTTTGACGACATGGTGGATACCGGCGGATCTCTCTGCAATGCCGCGCAGGCCCTCATCGAAGTGGGCGGCGCCAAGAGCGTCCACGCCTGCGCTTCCCACGGCGTCCTCTCCGGCCCCGCCATTGACCGGGTCAACAACAGCGTCATCACGGAGCTGGCCCTGCTGGATACCATCCCCGCCATCGACCCGGCCAAGAGCAGCAAGATCAAGTATCTGCCTGTGGCCCCCATGTTTGCCGAGGCCATTGAGCGCATCTATCAGGAGATCTCCATCTCCAAGCTGTTCCGCTGAGACCTGTCCCGCGGAAAAAAGAAGATAGCACCATATAAGGCGGGAAAGCTTGCTTTCCCGCCTTTGCGGCCGTTGGATAGAGCCGATGGAAGCTTCGACAACGGGAAGGAAGATGGTGTGGAAGAAACCCAGGAGGGGTTTCTTTCACGTGCAATCAATTTTTCCAGACCGCAGGGATGGAAAATGCGCCGCAGCGTTTTGCTGCGGCGGGAAAGCTTGTCCTCCCGCCTTTGCGGCCGTTGGAAAGCCGGAAGCAGAGCTGCTGACGACCGCCAGGATTCGGATGACCCCTATATTTGATAAGGAGCACCATATGTTTGGAAGCAAATCCGCCGCGGTGGACTGGCTGATCGTGGGCCTGGGCAATCCGGGCCAGAAGTACGCCAACACCCGGCACAACATGGGCTTTCTCACCGTGGACCTGCTGGCGGAGCAGAAGGGTGTGAAGCTCAACAAGGTGAAGTTCAAGTCCGCCTACAATATCCTCTCCTTCGCCGGGTGCAAGTGCCTGGTGATGAAGCCCCAGACCTATATGAACCTCTCCGGCGAGGCCGTGCGGGAGGCGGTGCAGTTCTATAAACTGCCCCCGGAGCGGGTGCTGGTGATCTATGACGACGTGTCCCTCCCGGTGGGGAAGATCCGGGTGCGGCCTACCGGCTCCGCCGGCGGCCACAACGGCATCAAAAACATCATCTCCCACCTGGGTACCCAGGATTTCCCACGCATCAAGATCGGCACCGGCGCCCCCGGTGAGGGGGGCGATATGATCGACTGGGTCATCGGCGTGCCCTCCCAGGCGGACCGCAAGACACTGCTGGAGTCCTTTGAACGGGCCATCCAGGCGGCCGCGTGCATTCTGGAGCACGGTGTGCAGAAGGCTCAAAACGACTTCAACTGAGGCATAGTGTCCTCTCAAATCCCATAAATACAGGGTGAGCCCCCCGTCCATGCGGGACGGCGGGGGTTTGCCCATGTCCATAATTTCCATATTTTTACAGAGAAAGGCGCCCCTATGGAACAGTTCTTGCGAAAACTCAATACCATCCCGGAGGTGGCGGAGCTTATCGGACGGGTGGAGGAGGGCGGCTGCCCGGCGGCAGTCACCGGCCTCCAGCCGGTGCACCGGGCCTGTGTGGGGGCGGCGGTGGCTCTGGGAGCGGGCCGCCCCGGCGTCTTTGTCTGCGGCGATGAGCGGGAGGCCCGGACCCTGGCGGCAGACCTGGGGATCCTGACCGGGGCAGAGCCGGTGGTGCTTCTGGCCCGGGAGTGGCAGTTCCGCCCCGGCGCCATTGCCTCCCGGGAGTGGGAGCGCAGCCGTTTGGCGGCCCTCTACGCCCTCTCCGGAGAGGGGGCAGCCAAAACCGTGGTGACCACGGTGGACGCCCTCATGGCCCGGACGCTGCCCCCCCGGCTGCTGGCCTCCCTGGCCATGGAGCTGCGGATGGGGCAGCAGGTGGATCTGCAGGCCCTGACGGAGCGCCTGGTGAACGCAGGCTACACCCGCTGTGACCAGGTGGAGGGTGTAGGCCAGTTCGCTCTGCGGGGCGGCATTCTGGACGTGTTCTCCCCCCTGATGGAGCGGCCGGTCCGCTGCGAGTTCTTTGACGATGAGATCGACTCCATGGGGGCCTTTGACCCCGGTACCCAGCGCCGGACGGAAAACGTGGAGACGGCGCTGCTGCTGCCGGCGGCGGAGGTCCTGCCCCACAGCGCCCCCGGCGGTACGGTGGGCCTGGCCCAGACCCTGCGTCGTCAGGCGGGCAAGGCCGAGAAGAAGAACCCCAAACTTGCTGCCGCCCTGCGGCGGGACGCGGAGCAGCTGGAGAATACCGGCACCGTGGGAGGATTGGACCGGTATCTGGCCGCCGTGTACCCGGAGATGACCACCGGCGTGGACTATCTGCCCGCCGACGCGGTGGTGTTTTTGTGCGAGAGCGGCCGGGTGGACGAGCGGGCCCGGGGGGCCCTGACCCAGACCAAACAGGACGCGGAGGCTTTGATGGAGGCCGGAGAGCTGGCGGGGGAGTACGCCCGGGTGTGCCTGGCTCCGGAGGAGCTGTACGCCGCCCTGGAGGAATTTCCCGTCATCATGGCGGATGCCCTGCCCACCTCCCGGCTGCCCCTGCGGCCCCGGAGCATCAGCGCCATTACCGCCAAGCAGCTCTCCTCTTACGGCGGCAGCCTGGAGACGGCGGTGGCGGATCTGGAGCATTACCGCACCAGCGGCAGCGGTACCCTGGTGCTCTGCGGCAGCGAGGCCCGGGCGGAGAATCTGCTGCATATGCTGCGCCAGCGGGACATCCCTGCAGTGCCGGACCTGCGGGGCACCGCCCTGCCGGGCCCCGGAGAGGTGCGGGTGAGTTTGGGTGCCCTCTCCGCCGGCAGCGAGTGGCCCCAGCTCCACCTGGCCGTCATGACGGAGGGCCAGCTCACCGCCGCCGGCGTGCGGCGGCGCACCCGGCTCAAGAAGGACTCCAACCGCCAAAAGCTCCAGTCCTACACGGACCTGACGCCGGGGGATCTGGTGGTCCATGTCCACCACGGTGTAGGCCGGTTCGTGGGCATTCAGCGCCTGCCGGTGGACGGCGTGGAGAAGGACTATATCAAGATCGACTACGCCGGAGGAGACTGCCTTTACGTGCCCGCCACCCAGCTGGACATGGTCAGCAAATACATCGGCGGCGGGGAAGAGGAGGGCCGGCAGAAGCTCAACAAACTGGGCGGTACCGAGTGGGCCAAGCAGAAGACCCGGGCCCGCAAGGCCGTCAAGGATTTGGCCAAGGGACTCATCGCCCTCTACGCCCAGCGCCAGCGCCAGCCGGGCTTCGCCTTCTCTCCGGACTCCCCCTGGCAGCGGGAGTTTGAGGAGTCCTTCCCCTATGCGGAGACGGAGGATCAGCTCAAGTGCATCGCCGAGATCAAGGCGGACATGGAAAAGCCCCGGCCCATGGACCGGCTGCTGTGCGGCGACGTGGGCTACGGCAAGACGGAGGTGGCCCTCCGGGCGGTGATGAAGTGCGTGCTGGACGGCAAACAGGCGGCCATCCTGGTGCCCACCACCGTCCTGGCCCAGCAGCACTACGCCACCGCCTGCAGCCGGTTCCGGGACTTCCCGGTGAAGATTGAGGTGCTCTCCCGCTTCACCTCCCCCGGGGAGGCCCGGCGGATTTTGGGCCTGGCCCGCACCGGCGGCGTGGATCTTCTCATCGGGACCCACAAGCTGCTGCAAAAGAGCGTGGAGTTCAAGGACCTGGGGCTCCTCATCATCGACGAGGAGCAGCGCTTCGGCGTCACCCACAAGGAGCGGCTCAAGGAGATGAGCCGCCAGGTAGATGTGCTGACTTTGTCGGCTACCCCCATTCCCCGGACGCTGAACATGGCCCTCTCGGGCCTTCGGGACATGTCCACCCTGGAGGAGCCCCCCGCCGACCGCCAGCCGGTGCAGACCTACGTGATGGAGCACGACTGGGCGGTGCTGGAGGACGCCATGCGCCGGGAACTGGCCCGGGGCGGCCAGATCTACTACCTCCACAACCGGGTGGAGTCCATCGACCTCACTGCCGCCCGGCTCCAGAAGATGCTGGGGGAGGACGTGCGCATCGTGGTGGGACACGGCAAGATGAGCGAACAGGAGCTCTCCTCTGTCATGGAGGCCATGGTGGACGGGGAGGCGGACATTCTGGTGTGTACCACCATCATCGAAACCGGCATTGACATTCCCAATGTCAACACGCTCATTATCGAGGACGCCGACAAGATGGGCCTGGCCCAGCTCCACCAGCTACGGGGCCGCATCGGCCGCAGCTCCCGCCGGGCCTACGCCTACCTCACCTACCGCCGGGGCAAGGTCCTCCAGGAGACGGCGGCCAAGCGTCTGGCGGCCATCCGGGAGTATGTGGAGTTCGGCTCCGGCTTCAAGATCGCCATGCGGGACCTGGAGATCCGGGGCGCGGGCAACCTGCTGGGCCCCGAGCAGTCCGGCTACCTCATGAGCGTGGGCTATGACCTGTACCTCAAGCTCCTGGAGGAGGCGGTGCTGGAGGAACAGGGTCAGCAGAAGAAGATCGAGACGGAGTGCGCGGCGGACCTCACCGTCAACGCCAACATCCCGGAGCGGTATGTCCCTGCTCCGGAGCAGCGGATGGACCTCTACCGGCGCATTGCCGCCATCCGCACCGACGAGGATGCCTCCGACCTGCTGGACGAGATGATGGACCGCTACGGCGAGGCTCCCAAGTCCGTGCTGGCGCTGCTGGATGTGGCGCTGCTGCGGGCTGCCGCCGCCAAGGCGGGCGTGTCCGACATCTCCCAGAAGGGCAGTTCTCTGCGCTTTACCCTGGCAGTGTTCCGTCCGGAGGCGCTGGTGGCGGTGTGCGGCTTGGGCAAGTACAAGTACCGCCTGACCCTCTCTGCCGGGGAGCATCCCTCCCTGACCCTCAAGCTCAAGCCCGGCGAGGACGTGCTGGAGACGGCACTGACCCTGGTGGAGGATCTGAAGCTGGCGTCGGAGCAGAAAGAATCCTGAAAAGCCATAAAAGAGACAGATGCGGCCCGGCACTTCAGCCGGGCCGCATATTTTTTACAGCCGTGGAATAGAATGGGGGGACGACCTGCAAAGGAGCCTGAACATGATGAAACGACGCATTTTTGCTCTGCTTGTATGCCTGCCGCTGCTGCTGAGCGCCTGTGGGAAAACCGATGCCGGAGCGGGCGGGCTTTTAAGCCGGGCTTCCGGCATTGCCGACGACGAGGTGCTGCTGACAGTGGATGGCCGGGAGGTGCCCGCTTGGCGGTACCTCTACTGGCTCACCGCCGTGTGCGACCAGATCCGCACTGCCTGGAACGACGCCGGCCGGACCCTGGATTGGCAGCAGACCCTCTCCGGAGAGCCCCTGGCGGATTACGCCCGGCGCAAGGCCCTGGAAAATACCGCCCTTTACGCTACCGTGGAGACCCTGGCGGAGGAAAACGGCGTGACGCTGACAGAGGACGACCAGGCACAGCTGGACGGGGAGTGGCAGGAGAAAGTAGCGGAGTACGGTGGGGAGGAGGCGTATCTCCAGGCCCTGGAGCGCATGGGACTTGGCCGGGAGGAGGCCCAGGCCCTGTCGGAGGATGCGTGTTTGTACCGCAAGCTGCTGGAACGCTCCGGTGACGCATCCAGCGGCCTCTATGTGACGCCGGAGGAGACGGCGGAGTTTGCCGCCGGGCGGGAGTATCTGGCGGCCTCCTGCATTCTGGTATCCGCGGCGGGCGTGGCGGCGGAGGACAGCGAAGCCCTGGCTGACAAAAAGAGCCGGGCAGAGAGCATCTTCTCCCAGATCAACAGCGCGGCAGACGGGGCGGCTGAGTTCACCCGTCTGGCCCAGACGGAAAACGATGCCCCGGCCCAGCCCGGTACCTTTGCCGCCGGGGACGGTACGCTGCCCCAGACGGCGGAAGAGGCTTTGCGGGCCCTGTCGGTGGGCCAGCGGAGCGGCGTGGTGGAGACCGAGGAGGGCTATTATCTGCTGCTGCGCCAGGAGGTGGATGATGCCGCCATCCGGGCCGACTGCTTTGACAGCCGGCTCCTGACGGCAGCCGGAGAGGCGGACACGGAGCCCGGCGCCAAGCTGGAAACCCTGTCGGTTCCGGCTTTCTACGACGCCGTTTGCCGGGAGCGGGAGGCGTTGTGAGCCTCTCACAGCGGTTTTCGTCAAGATGACGAAAACCGCTGTGGTTTTGTCAAAGATTTAACAAATTTGCGTAAAACTGAGAAATTTGCATTGACGGCGGGGGAGGGATCCCCTATAATCGTAAGTGTAGCAAGGCAGTATCCACTGATTTGTCAAAAAATTGTCAATAATGTCACAAACTTGACAATCTCCCGGAACTCCTTGCCGGTTCCCTATTTGGCAAAAATGGCGGCGGCGCATGCCGCGGCCAATCAAACAAAAAAACAAAACGGAGGAACATCATGAAAGATCTTTATGTCGTGAATTGCTGCAGAACCGCCATTGGCTCTTTCGGCGGCAGCCTGAAGAACACGCCCGCCGCTGAGATGGGCGCCATCGTGGTGAAGGAAGCCCTGAACCGTGCCGGCGTGAAGCCCGAGCAGGTGGACGAGGTCATGTTCGGCTGCATCCTGACCGCTGCCCAGGGCCAGAACGTTGCCCGGCAGGTCTCCATCAAGGCTGGCATCCCCTACTCCGTTCCCGCCTACACCGTGGGCATGGTCTGCGGCTCCGGCATGAAGTCCGTCATCGAGGGCGCCCGTTCCATCCTGGCCGGTGATTCCGACATCGTGGTCTGCGGCGGTACCGAGAACATGAGCGCTGCTCCCTTCGCCTCCATGGATGCCCGCTGGGGCGCCCGCATGGGCGACAAGAAGCTGGTGGACACCATGATCAAGGACGGCCTGTGGGACGCCTACAACAACTATCACATGGGCACCACCGCTGAGAACATC
>NZ_DAWBAJ010000059.1:0-11395 GCF_052306735.1 Dysosmobacter sp.
TCCCACTCTCTGGCGCAGTCTCCACCGCGCCGACAGCTTTGTTAGAATACCAAACAAACCGTGGAAAGTCAACCCTACATTACACTATTTGTTTACTTTTTCTATCTCTCCTCCAAAAGTGGCGCTGATTGGCCTTTTCTCTTGCAGTTTGGTTAATATCCATATAATAAGTATAAGTTGTTCTTATTGATTTTTCTATTCTTTTCCATCTCTTTCGTCATTTTTACTTTTTACCGGCAGTTTTTAATCAACAAACCTCCGCAAGGAACGGACAAGGTTCCCTGCGGAGGTCAGTACAATCTATATACATTCTATAGGCGAGAAAGATTCAGCTAAAATCAGCGCTCTTTGGCCACGAAGAACAGTGCCATCAAGCCGGGACCTGTATGGGCTCCAATGATGGGTCCTACATCCGTAATCAGAATCTCCTTGGGTGAGAAGCGTTCCTGTACCAGATCCCGCAATCCCTCCGCCTCTTCCCGGCAGCAGGTATGGCACACCAGTACCGTCTCCTGATTGGGAATGGCTGTCTCCTCCATATGGCGGAACAGCGCCCGAATGGCAGCCCTTCTTCCCCGGACTTTCTCCACCGGGATCAAATGTCCCTCGTTGTCCACATGCAGCACCGGTTTGATGTTCAACATAGTCCCCACCGCAGCCGCAGCAGGAGAAACGCGTCCGCCCCGCTTGAGATAGGTCAGGCTATCCACGGTAAACCAGTGTCCGATATGAAGCTTGATCTGCTCGGCAAAGTCGCGCACTTCCTCAATCGTGGCACCCGTAAGCCGCTTTCTGCCTGCCAGCAGCACCAACAGTCCCTGCCCGCCGGAAGCCGCCAGTGTATCCACCGTATAGATCTTCCGATCGGGATACTTCTCCTGAAGTTCCCCCGCCGCAATGGCGCAGGCATCCCGAGTGCTGGAAAGGCCGGAGGAAAAACAGAGGAAGAGCACGTCCTTCCCCTGACGCAGGTGTGCTTCCATTCCATCCGACAGCTCGGCTACATTGGCAGCAGCGGTGACTGCCACCGCCCCTTCCTTCATCCGGTTGTAAAACTGATCCAGGGGGTATTCCCGCCCATCCGGGTAATGCGGGTAATTCTTGCCGTCAATGGTAAAGGACAGCGGCAGCACTTCCACCCCGGCCTGCTCCACCAGTTCTGGTGTCAGGTCGCAGGAAGACTCTGTTAAAATTACATAAGGCTGACACATACCTCAAAAATCCTTTCTCTCTCCGTCCCTCACAAAGTCAGGGACGTGTTTTTGGTCATCATAACATAGCTTTATGAAAATTTCCATAAGCAATTCCAACAATCGCGTTTCTTTCCCATTAAGGAAACCCAGGGAGCAGATACAAAACGCACCTTCCCCCTGGGCACACTGTTTTTATCTATTATATTATAGTAGTACCGGTTGAAGCTGCTCTCCCCGCAGCGCCGCATCCACGGTCTCTGGAATCCGGGAAAAATCCGCCACCAGCGAGGAGGGTTTTCCCTCTGGGTTATCCTGGCCAAAGGGGACGAAATAGTAGTTTCGGCGCACCAGCAGCTCTCCGATGTTCCGAGCTCCCGCCGCCAGGCCGTCGTTGCTGGCCAAGGCGATCACCACAGGCCGGCCATTGCGCAGATGGGCCTTTACTGCCATGGTAACGGCAGTATCTGTGATTCCCGCCGCCAGCTTTGCCACCGTATTGCCTGTGGCAGGCGACACCACCAGAATATCCAGCAGTCCCTTGGGGCCGATAGGCTCCACTGACGGAATGTCGCACAGAACCTCATGGCCTGTCAATTCCTCCAGCCGCTCCATCAGGGCGTCGGAGGTTCCAAACCGTGTATCGGTGAACGCAGCGTTTTCCGAGACGATGGGGATCACCGTCTCATACTCCTCCACCAGCGCCTCCAGTGCTTTCAACACCTGCTGATGGGTACAAAAGGATCCGCATACCGCGAATCCCACCCGTTCCTTTCTCACACAGGGTCACCTCGTTCTTTTAAAATGTAATAGACCGCATCCCGAAGTACCGCTGCCGCCGCCGCGGGAGCCAACCGGCCGGGCAAAGACCGCGCCCAGACTGCATCCAGTCCCAGCGATTGAGCGGCGTGGATATCAATACCCGGGTGAGACGCCAGATCCACGCATACACACTCCGCCGGAAGCTGGGCCAGCAGGTCTTTCTCCAGGATCGGAGAGGGTACCGTGTTGAACACGGCCCCAAAGGGGGTAAGCTCGCCATCCAAGTTTCTGATGTCCAGGGACTTCCAGCCGAAAGCACGGATCCAGGCCCGGTCTTCCGGCTTGCGGGCCGCCGCCGTCACCTTCACCCCCAGCCCATGGAGCCGGAAAGACAGCAGTTTTCCGATGCGCCCAAAGCCCAACACCAGGCAGTCCGTTCCCAGCAGCGTCCGATCCAGATGCTCCATAGCCACCTGAAGAGCGGCTTCCGCAGTAATGGCGGCATTGGCAACTGTCACTTCCTCCCGCCGAAAGTAATCCACAAGGGTTAGCCCCCGCTCCTCGGCCTCTTTCTGCTGTCCCGGTAAAACCTGTCCGGCCAGTACCAGCTGTCGGGGCGTCAGCAGGCGAAAAAGCTCTGCCGTGGGCACCGGTGCATCCGGGCAGTTGAGAACGCCGTCGCCCTTGCACAAAGGCAGCGGCAGTATGATGACCTCCGCGGACGCCGCCTGCTCCAGAGAAACACCGTTCCCCCTCCAGGCCTCCAGTCCATATGTCTGAACCTGATATCCGTCAGCCTCCAGTAATCGGGCCAGTTCCGCCTGACGCCGGTCGCCTCCGATCACGCCAAAACATTTACCCATCCATATCCCCCCTCGCACTATCTTATGGGCGACACATCCAACGCGTGATTGCCCGGCGGGGAAAAAGATGCTAGAATAAAACATCCCATCATAGACTAAGGAGTTGACGGTTCCATGCGGTTTCCCTATCTGCTGTTTGATGCCGACGATACCCTTTTCGACTTTCCCAAGGCCTCCAGCCAGGCCTTTTCCGCCATGTGCCGCGCCCACGACGTCCCTGACACTCCGGAAGTGCGGCAGATTTATCACGACATCAACCGGGTCCTATGGGACGCCTTCGACCGGGGAGAAGTTACCAAGGAATTCGTCACGTTGGAGCGGTTTGTTCGGTTTTTCCGGGCGCTGGGACTGGATCGGGATCCTGCCGCAGCCAACCGGGACTATCTGGCAGCACTGGGCTCCGGGGTCTATCCGCTTCCCCACGCAGAAGAGGTATGCCGTCTTTTGGTAAACCGCGGCCACCGGCTTTACATCGCCACCAACGCCGTGGCCTCCGTCCAGCGCAGCCGCCTGCAGGGCAGTGTGTTCGCCCATCTTATTACCGATGCGTTTATTTCGGAGGAGGCCGGCGCTTCCAAGCCCGACAAAGCCTACTATGACTATGCGCTCTCCCGGATCCCCGGAACAAACCATCAAAATGTCTTGGTGATTGGAGACTCCCTGGCTACCGATATCCGAGGTGCCAACAACGCCTCACTTCCCTGTTGCTGGTTCAATCCGGGCAAGCTTCCCGCCCCGGCAGATCTCCGCATTGACTACATCATCCACGACCTGCGCCAGCTGCCTGATATTGTGTAAAAAACGCCCCGCACCATTTCCCGGTGCGGGGCGCCTGTTCCATTCATTCGTCTTTTGATAAAGGATCGTCACAGAGATTCGCCGGCAGAATAGGCTGACGACTGCTCCGGGCACGGCCTGGACAGTTCCCGTGCCAGATCCAGCAGTGCATCCCGGGAATTAGGGACATTTCCCTCCATGACTGCTGTCAAAAGCGCTTGCAGCATCTTCCCCACGGCTCTACCGGTCAGGCCAATACCAAGCAAGTCATTTCCCTTTACAGATAGTTGCTTTAAAGAAACACAGGCATGCTCAGCCAGCAGGTGATCCAGGATGGCCTGGGCCTTATCGATCTCCGCCTGGGTAGCCCGAAATGCCGGAGCCTGGGCCAGATTGTCCGCCCGCTTCACCTGGAAAAGCCGCCGCAGATCCCGCTCCCCCAGCTCTCCCAAGGCTTTGGCCACGCCCTCCTCTGTGCGGGGGATATTCCGGTCATGCCACGCTACCAGCCGTACCACTGTCTCCCGGGTGGCGTTGTCCGCCCGCAGGCGCCGGAGCATCTCCTCCGCCATGGCGGCGCTCACTGCGGGATGTCCGTGGAAATGGCTGTTCCCCTCCGCATCTTCTGTAAAGCATTTTGGCTTTCCAATATCATGGAGGAGCATGGTCAGCCGCAATTCCGGCTCCGGAGGCACAGCGTCCAGAGCATGAAGGGTATGCTCCCACACATCGTAGCAGTGGTGGACATTGTTCTGGGGAAACCCTACCATCCGGGAAATCTCCGGCCAGAACACCCCCACTACATCGGGAAATCTCCGCAGCACGGCGGCAGCATCCACTCCTGTCAGCAGTCCCAGCAGCTCCTTCCAGATACGCTCCGGGGCGATCTCCCCCAGCAATTCCCGGCACGCATGCAGCCCCTCGGCCGTGCGATCCTCAATAGAAAATTCCAACACAGCCGCAAACCGCATGCCCCGGAGGATCCGTAAGGCGTCCTCGCCAAAGCGCTGCCCGGGCTCACCCACACACCGCAGTACCCGCCGCCGCAGGTCCTCTCTCCCTCCAAAGGGATCCCGCAGCTCTCCCCGGCAATCCGTCGCCATGGCATTGATGGTGAAGTCCCGCCGCCGCAGATCCTCCTCCAGGGAGCGGGTAAAGCAAACAGATTCCGGCCGCCTGTGATCCCGGTACGCGCCGTCTACCCGGAAAGTGGTCACCTCGATGGCGCCGGTCTTTGTCCGCACAGTGATGGTGCCGTGGCGAAGTCCCGTGGGGACTGCCTGCTCTCCGAAAAGGTCCAGGGTCTCCTCCGGCAGGGCGTCGGTGGTAATATCCCAATCCTCCGGTACCCTCCCCAGGAGGCTGTCCCGCACGCAGCCGCCCACACACCATGCCTGATGTCCTGCCGACTCCAGCACTTCCATGACCCGGTCAGCAGATTCTGGAATTTTCAAGACATCATCCCCCTCATTTCGGTTGCATTTCTCTTTTTCCCGTACTATAATAAATTGCTTAATGATTATACAACGCATTGGCCGTCTTTGCAACGCGGCAAGTGCTTTGAAAGGAAGTTCCGCTTCATGATGAACAATCCCAATCCCATCCGCGACTATCTGGTTCCCGGAAAGCGGGCGCATCTGGTGGGCATCGGCGGTGTATCCATGTGCCCTCTGGCGGAGGTCCTTCAGGGTATGGGCCTGCGGGTTCAGGGCTCCGACATGACTGACAGCGACACCGTCAAGCACCTGCGCTCCATGGGGATCCCCGTCTCCATCGGCCACAACGCCGACAACCTGGGGGACTGTGACCTGGTGATCCGCACTGCCGCCGTCCACGACGGCAATCCGGAGATTGCAGGCGCCGTGGCCCGGGGCATTCCCGTCTACGAGCGGGCCCAGGCCTGGGGCGCCATCATGCAGCGCTATCCCAATGCGCTGTGTGTATCCGGCACCCACGGCAAAACCACCACCACCTCCATGTGCACCCATATCTTTATGGCCGCCCATGCAGATCCCACGGTGATGATCGGCGGAACACTGCCCCTGCTCCACGCCGGCTATCGGGTGGGCCACGGGGACACCATCATCATGGAGTCCTGCGAGTACTGCAACAGCTTTCTGAGCTTCTATCCCACGGTGGCGGTGATTCTCAATGTAGAGGAAGACCATCTGGACTTTTTTAAGGATCTGCGGGATATCGAGCACTCCTTCCGTAAGTTTGCCCAGCTGGTACCTCCGGTAGGGCACATCATTGCCAACGCCGACAACGACGGTGCTATGGAAGCCCTAGCAGATCTGGGGCGTCCGATATTCACCTTTGGCCTGGATCGTCCCGCCGACTGCACTGCTGCCAATCTGGTGGAAAAGGACGGCCACCCCAGCTTTGATGTGATGATCCAGGGTGAATTCTACGCCCACGTAGACCTGCAGCTCTATGGCCGGCACAACGTGCTGGATGCGCTGGCTGCCGCCAGCTCCGCTTTCGTGCTGGGGATCCCCGGCAAAGCGGTGGAAGAGGGGCTGGCCTCCTTTACAGGCGCCGGGCGCCGCTTTGAGTACAAGGGCACCTATCACGGCGCCCAGGTATACGACGACTACGCCCACCACCCCGACGAGCTCCACGCCCTGATGACTGCCGCCCGCAAGATGAATCCCAAGCGGCTGATCCTGGCTTTCCAGCCCCATACCTATACCCGCACCGCCAAGCTTTTTGACCGGTTTGTGGAGGAGCTGAAGCAGGCGGACGTGGCCATTCTGGCGGAGATCTTTGCCGCCCGGGAACAGAACACCCTGGGGATCTCCTCCGCAGACCTGTGCCGCAACATCCCGGGGTCTGTATACTGCTCCACCCTGGATAAGGTAACAGAGCAGCTGCGCTCCATCGCCCAGCCCGGAGACCTGATTTTGACCGTAGGCGCCGGGGATATCTACCGGGCCGGCGAAAAACTTCTGCAATCGGAGGCGTGAACCATGGACATCTCTCCTCTCTTTCACAACACCCGTCCGGAGGGCCCGCTGCTTCCCCAGGAGGAAGCAGCTTTTGAAGCGCTGGAAAAGCTGGGGATCGACTATGACCGGGTGTCCAGTGAACCTGCCGACAATATGGAAAAATGCGCCGAGGTCAGCAAGATCCTGGGCATGCCCATCTGCAAGAACCTCTTTTTGTGCAACCGCCAGAAAACCCAGTTCTATCTGCTGGCCATGGGGCCGGACAAGCCCTTTCACACCAAGGACCTGAGCCACCAGATCGGCTCCGCCCGTCTGTCCTTCGCCCCGGAGGAGGAGCTGTGGAACCTTCTCCACTGCACCCCCGGCTCCGCCACAGTGCTGGGCCTTATGAACGATACCGGGCACGCCGTCCGCTTTCTCATGGAGCGGGAGGTTTATCAGGCGGAGTATATGAGCTGCCACCCCTGCATCTGTACCAGCAGCCTGAAGCTCAAAACCTCTGATATTCTGGAAAAATTCCTCCCCTCCACCGGTCACGATGTCACCGTGGTAGATCTGTAACTGTGTTCCATCTGTCCGCCGCAGGTAGTTTCCCTGCGGCGGATATTTTTTGCTTCTTGTTCTCAGACCAATCAGTCCAGATTTTTCCGTGTTATTCGTTGTAAAAACAACGTACTTTTGGGACAATCTATACTATACTGCGTATCAATCACCCGATACTGCGACCAGGGGCTCCTGCCCTTGCGCACGGATCATGGAGGAACACAAATGGAACACAACATGTTTTGCTATCAGTGCCAGGAGACCGCCGGATGCTCCGGCTGCACCCGCGTGGGCGTGTGCGGCAAGCAGCCGGATGTAGCAGCCATGCAGGATCTGCTGGTCTATGTCACCAAGGGCTTATCCGCCGTCACCACGGCTCTGCGGGCCCAGGGGGAGAGTGTGGAGGGAGAAGTCAACCACCTTATCACCCTGAACCTCTTCACCACCATCACCAACGCCAACTTCGACAAGGCTGCCATTGAGGAGCGCATTCGCACCACGCTGGCTGTGAAAGAGAAGCTGCTTCCCCGGGTCAAGGACGCCGGCATCCTGCCCCAGGCCGCTTTGTGGGATGGCTCCGACAACTGGGAGCAAAAAGCAAAAACCGTAGGCGTGCTGTCCACGGAGAACGAGGACATCCGTTCCCTGCGGGAACTCATCACCTACGGTCTCAAGGGCCTGTCCGCCTACTCCAAACACGCCAACGCCCTGATGCAGGACGATGAGGATGTGGACGCCTTCCTGCAGCGTGCCCTGGCTGCCACTCTGGACGACAATCTGACCGCCGACGATCTGGTGGCCCTGACCCTGGAGACGGGCAAGCACGGTGTCTCTGGCATGGCCCTGCTGGATAAGGCCAATACCCAAGCCTACGGCAATCCCGAGATCACCAAGGTCTCCATCGGGGTAGGAAAGAATCCCGGCATTCTGGTCTCCGGCCACGACCTGCGGGATCTGGAAATGCTCCTTGAGCAGACCCAGGGCACCGGCGTGGACGTCTACACCCACTCTGAGATGCTGCCCGCTCACTACTACCCCGCCTTCAAGAAGTATCCCAATTTTGTAGGCAACTACGGCAACGCCTGGTGGAAGCAGAAGGAGGAGTTTGAATCCTTCCACGGCCCCATCCTCATGACCACCAACTGCATCGTGCCTCCCAAGGACAGCTACAAGGATCGCCTGTACACCACCGGTGCGGCGGGCTATCCCGGCTGCAAGCATATCCCCGGCGGCATCGGGGAGGAAAAGGACTTCTCCGACCTCATTGCCCACGCCAAGCGGTGCGCGCCTCCCCAGGAGATCGAGCAAGGCGAAATTGTGGGCGGCTTTGCTCACGCCCAGGTGCTCGCCCTGGCTGATAAGATTGTGGAAGCGGTGAAGTCCGGCGCCATCCGGAAGTTCGTGGTCATGGCCGGCTGTGACGGCCGCGCCAAGAGCCGGGAGTATTATACGGAGTTTGCCAAGGCCCTGCCTCAGGATGCGGTGATCCTCACCGCCGGCTGCGCCAAGTACAAGTACAACAAGCTGGATCTGGGGGACATCGGCGGCATTCCCCGGGTACTGGACGCCGGCCAGTGCAACGACTCCTACTCTCTGGCGGTGATCGCTCTGAAGCTCAAAGAGGTCTTTGGACTGGAGGACATCAACGATCTGCCCATCGTCTACAACATTGCCTGGTACGAGCAGAAGGCGGTCATCGTGCTGCTGGCCCTGCTGTACCTGGGGGTGAAGAACATCCACCTGGGCCCCACCCTGCCCGCCTTCCTGAGCCCCAACGTGGCCAAGGTGTTGGTGGAGAACTTCGGGATCTCCGGCATCGGTACCGTGGAAGACGATATGAAGCTGTTCTTCGGCGAAGGTTGAGACCTGGATACTCAAAAAGGACAGGGCACAAATGTGTCCTGTCCTTTTTCATTTCTCAGGAAACCACCTTGTCGATGGACACAGCCACCGGAGATTCATCGCCATCCAGCGTGCCGTTATAAGTCACCATCACTTTGTCCCCTTCTTCCAGCTTAGAGGGATCCACATCGACTCCGTAATCGAAGGTGTGATAGTCGCCGTTCTCATCCAGCAGCACCAGATAATCATCCAGGCGGTTCACAATACCGTTGATGGTCTGGGTATCCTGCTGGGCGTCCGCCTCACCGTCCTGGGCGGCATCCGTTTCGTTCTCCGCAGGCTGGTTTGCCTGTTCTTCCACCGTGGTCTGATCCTTGTCGGCAGTCTCCTGCTTGCCGGAGTCCTTCTGTCCGCAGGCCGCCAGGGACAGCACCAGGCACAGTGTCAGTGCAAAAGTAATCATTCTTTTCATAACAGTACATCCTTTCGAAATCAATCAAATACAGAATCTCCCGCAGTCTTTGCAGACTATAAGAGGGAATTTTCTCCTCCTCCTGCCGTTATGGACCAATCGTACTTTCCTCCTTGCCCGGCAGTGCCCCAGATTGTAGCAAGGCTTCACCGGGAAAGTAAACGTCATTTTGGAAACAAATTCACTCGAAATAGTGACAAGCTCTCCAGTTTCAGGAAATCATTTGACACAAATCCCCATTTTCCCATTTCTGCAGGCAGAGCGCAAAAAAAGAGACGGACATAGTCCGTCTCTTTTTTCTCTTTAAAAAGGCTTACTTCTTGCTCAGAGCCTCGTCGATGGCCTTGGCAGCGGTCTTGCCGGCGCCCATGGCCAGGATGACGGTAGCCGCGCCGGTGACAGCATCGCCGCCGGCATAGACATTTTCCCGGGAGGTGAGGCCGTCCTCGTTGACCACGATGCCGCCCTTCTTGTTGATCTCCAGGCCCTTGGTGGTGGACTTAATGAGGGGGTTGGGGCTGGTGCCCAGAGCCATGATGACGCAGTCCACATCGATGTCGAACTCACTGCCGGGGATCTCAATGGGACGACGGCGGCCGGAAGCATCAGGCTCGCCCAGTTCCATCTTGATGCAGCGGATCTTGTTGACGTTGTCATTCTCGTCGGCAAAGATCTCCACAGGGTTGTTGAGTGTCTTGAAAATGATGCCCTCTTCCTCGGCATGCTCCACCTCTTCACGACGGGCGGGGAGCTCCTCCATGCCCCGGCGGTAGACGATGTATACCTCGGCACCCAGGCGCTTGGCGCAGCGGGCAGCGTCCATAGCCACGTTGCCGCCGCCCACCACGGCCACCTTCTTGGGGTGGATGATGGGGGTATCGGAGTCGGGCTTGTAGGCCTTCATCAGGTTGATCCGGGTCAGGAACTCGTTGGCAGACAGAACGCCCTTGTAGTTGACGCCGGGAATGTTCATGAACATAGGCAGACCGGCGCCGGAACCGATGAACACGGCCTCAAAGCCCATCTCATCCATCAGCTCATCCACGGTAATGGTACGGCCCACCACAGTGTCGGTCATGACCTTCACGCCGAAATACTCCAGGCGGGAGACTTCCTTCTGCACGATGGCCTTGGGCAGACGGAACTCGGGGATACCGTAAACCAGCACGCCGCCGGCCAGATGCAGTGCCTCAAACACCGTGACATCGTATCCCTTGCGGGCCAGGTCGCCGGCGCAGGTAAGGCCTGCGGGGCCGGAACCCACCACGGCCACGCGATGGCCGTTCTTCTCCGGCTGGGCAGGAGCGCCATCCTTGTGGCCATGGGCGTTATGATAGTCCGCCACGAACCGCTCCAGGCGGCCGATGCCCACCGGCTCGCCCTTGATACCGCGGATGCACTGACCCTCGCACTGGTTCTCCTGGGGGCAGACACGGCCGCAGATGGCGGGCAGGCTGTTGGTGGAGGTAATGACGCCGAAAGCCTCATCGAACTTGCCCTCAGCCACCTTGGCAATGAACTCGGGGATATGTACGTTCACGGGGCAGCCGTTGACGCACTTGGGATTCTTGCAGTTCAGGCAGCGCTTGGCCTCATCGATGGCCATTTCCTCCGTGTAGCCCAGCGCCACTTCATCAAAATTCTTGTTGCGGACATTGGGATCCTGAGAGGGCATGGGATTTTTCGTTAAAGACATATTGGCCATGATTACTGGGCCTCCTTCTTGAACAGGTTGCAGGTCTCCTCATACTTGTGAGCCTCATACTCCCGGTACATCTGGTTGCGCTTGACCGCCAGATCCCAGTCCACCTTGTGGCCGTCGAAGTCGGGGCCATCCACGCAGGCAAACTTCATCTCACCGCCAACGCTCAGGCGGCAGCCGCCGCACATGCCGGTGCCGTCGATCATGATGGGGCTCATGGAGACGGTGGTGGGGATGCCGTAAGGCTCCGTGGTCTTGGAGACGAACTTCATCATCACCATGGGGCCGATGGCGAA
>NZ_DAWBAJ010000060.1:0-10241 GCF_052306735.1 Dysosmobacter sp.
AGGGAATGTCCTTGACCTCCATAGCGGTGAAGACGGGGTACTTCTTGCCGTTGACCACCAGAGCGCCGTCCTCGGAGGAGACCTCACCGGGGAACTTGCCGTGGACGCTGTCGTACTTGAGCATATAAGCCATGTACTCGGGGTTCATAAAGGGATCGTTGAGGCCCACAACCTCCACATCGTCACGGTTGAGAGCAGCGCGGAAGACCAGGCGGCCGATACGGCCAAAGCCATTGATGCCGATTTTGGTGTTCATAGTCGTTAGACTCCTTTCAAATTGTACGGCGGTTCTGGATCACACCGCCAAAACGTTTGCGCAAACGTTTTGCCTAATCGTTTATATCAGCATGATATCACACGGGTTTTGTTCTGACAACTGGCATTTCTTATAACAATATTAAGGGCATGTTGTGAATTATGGATAAAAAAAGGACACCTTTTCCATAAAATTGCGAGAAAGCCGTCGGAAAGCACTTGACGCGGGGAGTATGGTGGCATATACTGAGGAAGTTAATTGATTACGCAAATGAAATCTGCCAATAAAACACATTGCGCAAGAGGGTTTAAATCATGAAAGTGACCATCAGCGACGTGGCCAAGCTGGCGGGGGTCTCCACCGCCACCGTTTCCCACACCATCAACAACACCCGCTACGTCTCCAGTGAGACCAAGGAGAAGGTGTACAGTGCCATCGCGGAGCTGGGCTACACGCCGGACGCCTCCGCCCGGAGCTTCCGCACCGGAAAAAAGAAGACGGTGGGCTTTATTGTGCCCGATATCTCCAATAAATTCTTCGCCACCATGATCGAATCCGTGGAAAACTATCTCTCCATGCACGGCTATCATCTCATCATCGCCAACACCAAGGAGGATATGGACCGGGAGGAGACCAACGTGCGGCTGCTGACGGCGGGGCTGGTGGACGGACTGCTGATCGCCAGCACCATGGATGATTTCGACCGCTTCGACCAGATGATCCCGGCGGGATTCCCGGTGGTGCTGGTGGACCGTACTTTTGAGACCAAGAAGTACTCCTCCATCTGCGTGTCCAACTTCCAGCCCATCTACCGCAGCGTCTGCCGCCTGGCGGGGAAGGGCGACCAGCGCATCGGTATCATCGGCGGGCTGCCCCGCCTGTCCACCACCAAGGAGCGCATCAGCGCCTACCAGCAGGCGGTGGCGGACTGTGGGCTGCCGGATGATCCGGAGCTGATCCGCTACGGCGACTCCATGGAAAACAGCGCCCAGGCCTGCCTGGAGGAGCTGCTGGAGCAAAAGTGCGACGCCATCATCGTCTGCCAGGGCCTGATGGCCTCGGAGACCATGATCTACCTCCACAAAAAGGGGTACGACCTGTCCCGGGACATCGATTTGGTGAGCTTCATGGACTATGATTCCAACCTCTATCAGCTTTATTCCAACCAGATGGACTCCATCGTCCAGCCGGTGGTGGAGCTGGGCGAGGCCGCTGGGGAGCAGATCCTCCGGCGCATCGAAAAGCCCGACGCCCCCATCTTTGAAAAAGTCCTCACCTCCGCCTACCGGCCCTACAACGCCCCCCAGTCCTGGGCCCACTCGGACCGCTGAGCACATAACCGCAAAAAAACAGGAGAGCATCTGCTCTCCTGTTTTTGTTTGGGTACCATCAGGCGGCAAAGCGCAGGTGGAACCGGGCGCCGGGATCTCCGGCGAAGACCACCAGGCCGCCTTCCGGCAGCGTCACGGCGGTGTCCCCCCACAGTACGGAGGAGGCCGCTACGGTGCCGTCGGCGTTATAGACCCAGAAGCCCGCATCCTGGGGCACCTGGACGGTCATGGTCTTCCCGGCGGCGGCTCCCACCTGGTACCAGCGGGCATAGCCGTCGGACTGGACGGTGGTGTAGGCCCAGCCGGAGCCGGTGAAGAGCTCCGGCGCACCGGCAAGGTCCATGTAGGCACTCTGTCCCACGCTGACCCAGGTGATGCCGCTGCGGTCTTCCAGGTGGTAGTCCATGCCGTCACGGCCGCCTGTGCCGGGCACCCGGGCGGCGAAGAGGGCTGCGGTTTCGTCCGTGATCCGGGCGGCGCCCATGTAGCCGGGGATGGAATCCGGCACCTCGCCCACAGCCTCCCCCAGGGCCAGATAGATCTGGGAGTCGTATTTTTCATCCATAGGCAGAAGACTCATGGTGAGCAGGTCATCCCACACCGACTGGAGCTCCGGCGTCACCGCATTGTCCGCCAGCTTCACCGCCGCGTAGTTGGAGGTGGGCAGGCCGCCCAGTCCCGGCAGGGGAGAGACGGCCTTCTGGTGGAGATAGGTCTCGCCGTTGTCCTCCTCCACAAAGGAGAGCGCTGCGGAACCTGCAGCGTCCCGGAAGGTGCCGTCGGAGCAGTAGGTGAAGGCCTGATCCGGCACGGAGACGGGGTAAGTGGTGCAGTGGAGGGTCAGTGTGCCGTCATCGCTGATCTCCACCTTGTACTGGACGGTGGTGGAGGCATAGTACCCGGCATAGTCCTTCATCTCCTGGGGCATGGCGGCGGAGACGGCCTCCGGCAGGGCGGGGATGCTCTCGTCCACCGTGACGCCCTCCTCCGCCAGGGCGGCGATGAGGATCTTCCCGGCGGCCATCTGGTTGTAGGTGGACACGCCGCCGGAACTCACCACTGCGGCGGCCATGTCATACTCCGGCAGCACCACCAGGGCGGCGTGATAGCGCAGGGTGTCGCCGCCCTTGGCCAGAGCTGTGATACCGCTCTGGCAGAAGGGGTAGAGGGCCATGTTGTCCCAGCCCAGGCCGTAGGCCAGGGAGTCCAGAGTATCGTCGGGCCAGACGCCCCGGCTGTACTCAGGATAGGCCATAGCCTCCAGGGAGGAGGTCTTCAGCAGCTGTGTCCCCGTCAGAGCACCGCCAAAGGACGCCAGGTCCGAGGCAGTGGCGTACATGCCGCCGGCGCCCACGGCGGTGAGGCAGTCCTGGGGCAGGGCCCGGGTGTCGGAGCCGGTGTAGGTTTTGGCCAGACGGGAGGTGTCGAAGTCGTCTCCGGGGGCGAAGGTGGAGGAGAGGCCCGCCGGGGAGAGAATGTTGGATCGCACATAGTCCATGAAGTCCATGCCGCTGACGGCCTCCACCACCAGCTCCGCCAGGGTGAAGCCGTCGTTGCAGTAGACGCTGTACTCTCCGGGAGCTGCCGCCAGGCGCTGGGTGGCGAGGGCTTCCAGCAGCCCGTCGGTGGCGGAGGGATCCGTGTCGTCAAAGAGGACAGCACCGGAGAGGCCCGTGCCCATAATGCCGGAGGAGTGGTTGAGCAGCATCCGTACCGTGATGTCTTCATAGCGGGGATCCGCCATCTTGAAGTCTTTCAGATACCGGGTCACCGGAGCGTCCAGGTTCACCTTGCCTTTTTCCGCCAGCTGCATCACCGCCACGGTGGTGTAGATCTTGCTGACGGAGCCCACGCCGTAGAGGATGTCCTCTGTCAGGGCCCGGTTTTCCGTCTTGGAGTAGACGCCGCTGCCGCCGGCGGCGGTGATCTCCCCGTCCTGCCACAGGGCGTACTGGATGCTCACTGCCTGGCCGTAGGTGGCGGCGTAGGTCATGGCCTCCTGGGCCGCGGTCTCCACCGTGGCGGCATCCGCGGCGGCGGCGGGCAAAACCATGCTCACCGCCAGGGCCAGGGCCACTGCCAGAGCGGCCAGACGCGGGAATTTTCTCTTCATTTCCATCGACTTCCTTTCTCTTCTTGTCTGCTCCGGGCGGCGGGCCGCCGTGGCCGCCGCCGCTTCTGTACCGATAGGATATACCCTCCACCCGGGGGAAGGTCAAGTTAAAATTTCACCGGGGCGCAGCCGCCCTGGAAGCCCGTGGTAATTCTGCCGCCGGAGACGGCAAAACGCCGTTGACAACGCTGGTCTATTGTTATAGACTGGAATCGGAAAGTCGATTATCATAGACCAAAGAGGAGGACGTTATGGAGCAGCATCATCTCAGCGACAGTGAGTACCGCCTTTTGCGGGTGGTGTGGGCATCGGAGCCGGTGGCCTCCGGGCAGCTGGTGACCCTCTGCGGGGAAAGGCTGGGGTGGAAGAAGTCCACCACCTACACGGTGTTGAAGAAGCTTTGCGACAAGGGCGTGCTGCGCAACGAGGGCAGCACCGTCACCTCTGCCGTGCCCCGTGCGGCGGTGGACCACCGTGCGGCGGAGGCCTTCGTGGACAAGACCTTCGGCGGTTCTCTCCCGGGGTTCCTCACCGCCTTCATGGGCGGGCGGAAGCTGACGGCAAAAGAGGCGGAGGATTTGAAGCGTCTCATTGAGACGTATCAGGAGGGATAGGCATGGAACTTCTGACGGCGGTTTTTTCCCGGCTCCTCTCCATGGCCCTCATGGCCCTGCCGGTGATGGGGGTGGTGCTGGCGGTGCGGCTGGCCCTCACCCGGGCACCCCGGAAGTACCGCTATGCCCTGTGGCTGGTGGTGGGGTTCCGGCTCCTCTGTCCGGTGAGCCTCCGGGGGTTTTTGAGTATTTTCAACCTGCCGGGGCTCTATGACCTGGCGGAGGCCACCGGCTCCGTGGACGGCGGCGTGGTGACGGCCCTGCCGCCGGTGGCGGCGGCCATGGCCCCGGCCAGCCCTGCGGCGAACGCCCCTGTTCTGGTATCCCCCGGTATTTCCGGCACGGTGGAAAGCACCCTGCCCACCCTGACGGAGACTGCGGGCCTCACCCAGGGGGAACTGCTGCTGCGGGCGGCCTCTGTGGTGTGGCTGCTGGGGCTTTTGGCGGTGCTGGCGGTAGGGATTGTCAGCCTGGTGCGCCTGCGGCGCCGCCTGGCCGGGGCGGTGTGGTGCGGCGGCGAGGTGTGGGAGTCCGACGCGGTGCCCACCCCCTTTGTCCTGGGCTTTTTCCGGCCCCGGATCTACATCCCGCCCCATCTTACCGGCACAGAGCGCACCTGCGTCCTGATCCATGAGCGCCACCACATCCGCCGCCGGGACCCCTGGTGGAAGCTCCTTGCCTGGTGCATCCTGGCGGTGTACTGGTGGGACCCGGCGGTTTGGCTTTGCTGGGTGCTCTTCTGCCGGGACATGGAGATGAGCTGCGACGAGGCGGTGCTCTCCGCCCTGGGAGACCAGGTGAAGCGGGGATACAGCCTCTCCCTGGTGGCAAACGCCGCGGCCCGGCCCGTTCCGGCGGCCCTGGCTTTTGGAGAGCACGACGCCGCCCGGCGGGTGAAAAACGTCCTGAAGTGGAAGAAGGAGACGCCTCGGGTGGCCTTTCTGGCCGTGGCGGCGGTGTTGCTGGTGGTGACGGTGTGCCTGAACGGCGCCACGGAGCAGCCGGACGAGGGCTATGTCCGGGGCCTGGAGGGGGAGACGACGGCCTGGTCCCTGGACTACCGGTTCCCCGACGACACCCGCTCCTATGTTTTCTACATGGAGATCTACCGCTACGGGCAGCTCCAGGAGCGACGGAGCATGGTGATGGACGGCATGGAAGAAAACAGGGAGGGCATCGGGCAGCAATCGGGCACCTTCCGCCTGGAGGTCTTCCGGGAGGACGGCCAGACCGGCATGACCTTTTCCAGCGGGACCCTGCCCTCGCTTCTGACGGATGCGGCGGAGTGCGCACAGCTCACCCACTGGCGGTATCTCCGGGGAAAGGCCCCCCTGACCCTGGGCAGCAGTGTGGCGGTGGCGGTGGCCTACGCCCCGCCGGAGGGGGATTCCTCCGCCTCCACAGGGGCTTTGAACCGGGAGGACCTGACCGCCTTCCTGGAACGGTATCCGGTGGCGGTGGTGCTGCGGCTGGCCGTGTCCCGGCAGATGGTGGGCGCTTTGGTGGAGCGCATCGAAAGCGGCGTCATCGACCTGCCCGCCGCCCTGTACGCCCTGCGGCTGGATCACGCCCTGGAGGGAGAACCTCCCGCGCTGTCCTTCCAGGCGGAGCCGGGGCAGGACCTTTCCGGTGTCCGGACGATTCTGGAGACTCTGGGGGTGCCGGATCTGGAGCAATGCACCCTGGAGCTAGGAGTCCATCCGTTTTATCAGGATGTGAATACCCTGCTGGTCTGCTGCGAGGTTCCGGACCGGGAGACCTATGTGAATGCGATGTCTGTTGCGTCCATTCTGGTGCCGGCCCTGGTGGGGGACGTGGACCAGGTGATGTACGGCTATGGCCCCCAGAGTGGCCCCATCTGGAGAATTCCTTACACCAAGGGCGGCTCCAACGACCTGGACGAGATTGCCCGGGAGCTGGGCTATCAGGACATCCACGATCTGGGCAAGACCCTGCCGGGCATCCAGACGCTGGTGGATTGGCTGTGGGAGGAGGACCTACCTGCCGTTTCCGCCGCGGAGACCCTGGCCGCCCGGCTGTGGGTCCTGCGGGACGACCCGCAGATGAAGCTGGAGAACCTTCTCCTGGACGAGGGCATCCCCCATGTGGAGGGTGCCTCCTCCTGGATCCCCGTCAACCACCGGAGTATCAGCCGTACAGCCGATGATACCCTGTCCTTCTATTTTGACGACCCGTCGGCCACGGCCGAAGGGGTGCGGCAGGCCATGGAGAAGAAGGCCATGGTGCTGCTGGCTCTGCGGGAGGATTTGACCGAGGTGACCTGGACGTGGGTGCCGGAGGGCGGCGACGACATCCCCCTCTCCAGGCAGCTGACGGAGACGGAGGCCGATGCACTGCTCGTTGCCGCGGGCTTTTCGGAGGGAATCAAGGCCATGGGCGCGTCTCCCGCCGCCCTGGCGGAGCTGCTGCAATGGCTGGACAGCTGGGCAGGCGCATCCACCGTGGAGGGGACCGCCACCCGGCTGTGGGCCCTGTCCCGGGGGAGCGGCCGGTACGATGCGGTGCGGGAAGTGGTGTACCGGGGCCCCTGGGCGGTGCCTGAGATGGATGGGCGGTGCTCGGTCCTATACGACGGAGAAGAGGTGGAGTACCAGCTGATCTTTATGCCTTCGGACCCGGCTGCCCTGGATGCCGCCATGGAGCGTAATGCCCTGGTGATTTTGTATCTCCTGCCCTGGGTGGAGGAGGTCCGCTGGACCTATCCGGGGCCGGATGGCGCGGTGGAACGCCGTGTCTACGGCTGGGAACCGAAGGGCGAGGCGGACCTTGCCGCCCTCTCTGCCGCCTCCGGGTACGATCTGGCCCGCTTCCACCAGTCGGAGGAGGGCCTGGCCGTACTGCTGGCGGCATTGGAGAGCCGGGACAGCTGGATCGCGGAAGCCTGGGAAGAACCCTTCGTGGATATCCTGGGGTACAACGGTGTCATGGTGACGAAAGCGGCTTCCTACGGCTGGAGCCAGCGCACCTATTACGCCGTCTCCGCCGACGGCAGCCGCACCCCCATCGCCGAGAGCTTCGGCTGGGAGGAACCGGAGGACTACGCCGTGGACCTGGACGGGGACGGCAGGCGGGAGCTGGTGTGCAACGTCAGCTTCGGCGGCGACGGGGCCCGGCGGGCCTATGTCTACCAGCGCCGCTCCGACGGGATCTACCGGGGAGAGGTTTCTCCGGAGGGGGTGCCGGGGTATGCGGGCGGTGGCGCGGTCTCCTGGTGGTCGGAGTACGATCCGGAAGCGGGCTGTCTGTACCTTTACTATTTCGACGCGGAACAGGAGCAGGACGCCTCCCTGACGGTGACGGACCTTTCCGGTTTGGAGTTTTTCCCCTATCCCGGCTGAGCCGGACAACAAGGGAGGACGGGCACAGCCCGTCCTCCTTATTTGTATCCCCCGCAGGTCAGCAAAACGGAAAAAGTTGCACAGCGGGAAAATTTTCTCTATAATCCTGCATAGGACACCACGGGCCCGGGAAGCGCCGGGCCGGGATATTTTGGATGAACGGGGGAACCTTTTATGACTACCCGCATGGAACACGATACCATGGGTGAGATCGCCGTCCCGGCGGATCACCACTGGGGGGCCCAGACCCAGCGAAGCCTGGAGAACTTCAAGATCGGCTGGGAGCGCCAGCCCAAGGAGATCATCACCGCCTTCGCCTATTTGAAGGAGGCCTGCGCCTTGGCCAACGCCGACTGCGGCAAACTGACGGCGCAGCAGGCGGAGACCATCGCCGCTGTCTGCGGCGAGATCCGGGCGGGACAGTGGGATGGGGAGTTTCCCCTCTCCGTCTGGCAGACCGGCAGCGGCACCCAGACCAATATGAACGTCAACGAGGTCATTGCCCACCTGGCGGCGGAGCGGGGGATACCCCTGCATCCCAACGACCAGGTGAACGCCTCCCAGTCCAGCAACGACACCTTCCCCTCGGCGCTGCACATTGCCGCCGCCCTGGCGGTGGAGCGGGAGGTGATCCCGGCGGCGGAGCGCCTGGCGGAGACCTTCCGGAAGCTGGAGGAGGCCTACCCGGATCTCATCCGCATCGGCCGCACCCATCTCCAGGATGCCACGCCCTTGAAATTCGCCCAGGAGGTCTCCGGCTGGCGGGAGCTCGTGGAGGCCCCGGTGCGGATGCTGCGCCTGGCCCAGAGCGAGCTTACCCGCCTGGCCATCGGCGGCACTGCCGTGGGCACCGGGCTCAACGCCCCCAAGGGGTATGACGCCATGGTGTGCGAAAAGCTCCGGAATCTGACGGGCCTACCCTTTGCCCCGGATGAGAACAAGTTCCACGCCCTCACCAGCAAGGACGTCCTGGTCTTTGCCCACGGGGCATTGAAGGCCTTGGCGGCCAACCTCATGAAGATCGCCAACGACATCCGCTTCGAGGCCAGCGGTCCCCGCTGCGGCATGGGGGAGCTGCGCATTCCGGAAAACGAGCCGGGCTCGTCCATCATGCCCGGCAAGGTGAACCCCACCCAGTGCGAGGCCGTCACCATGGTGGCGGTACAGGTGATGGGCAACGACGCCGCCATCGGTTTTGCCGCCAGCCAGGGAAACTTCCAGCTCAACGTCTTTTTGCCGGTCTCCGCCTACAACTTCCTCCAGTCCGCCCGGCTGCTGACGGACGTGTGCGACTCCTTCCGCCTCCACTGCGCGGAGGGCATCGAGCCCAACGCGGAGCGGATGGAGCACAATCTTCACAATTCGCTGATGCTGGTCACTTGCCTGACGCCCAAGATCGGCTACGAGGCGGCGGCCAAGTGTGCCAAAAAGGCCCTCCAGGAGGGTACCACCTTAAAAGAAGCGGTGCTCTCTCTGGGCCTTCTCACGGCGGAGGAGTTCGACGAGACGGTGCGTCCGGAGAAAATGGTATAAAAACACAAGGGCTTTCACCCAGCAGAACCTGCCCCGGTGTGCATCTTCATGCACGCCGGGGCACTGTATTTATTCAGCCGCAGGTATCCTTGCAGCAGCAGCGGAACCGTACGGCGGCATACGTTCCTGCAAGGCCCAGCAGCCCTCCCAGCTCCAGTACCAGGAAAAAGACCCACGCGGCCGCCCCCAGATGCACCAGCACCCGGGAGGCCGCCAGAAAGGCCCCCATGGCGGTGAGGACACCTCCCAGGGCGCCGGCTGCCGCCGTCCGTCCCCAGCATGCCCAGGCATAGGACAGGGCAGGAGTTCGCTTCCCACAGAGCACGCCCCAGGCAAGAGTCAGCCCACCCAGCAGGGAGAAGACTGCCCCGGCGGTGAAAAACAGCTGGGCCGCCCCGGTCTCCGGGGCCAGGGCCAGGACGCCGAAAGCCAGCAGCACAAAGATCAGAATACCGGCTGCCAGGGCGCCCAGCGCCAGGCACAGCCGCTCACGATAACAGGGTCTCATGGAATCCACCTTTCCGTTTGTTCCCCGCAATTTTGTCCGGCGGGACAGTGCGTCCCGCCCTCCATGCTATGCGCCCCGGCGGCAGTGGGTGCAGATGCATAAGGCGGTGCATACGGCGCATGGACATCCCGCCCCGGAGGCCAAAGGGCCGGCCGGGATTCTGCCGAATGGGCACAATCCGGGAAAACATTGGCAAAATATGCAAAACGCCCCAGAAAGCGAAACGAAGATTGTGCAACATGCTGGTTGAATAATTATTCATAGCAGGTGTATAATTCAACCATCGTCAGACAACAAACGCTTCTGGGAGGTACATACCATGGCTAAGAATAAAAAGGACATCAAGAAGATCGTACTGGCCTACTCCGGCGGCCTGGACACGTCCATCATCATCCCCTGGCTGAAGGAGAACTACAACAATCCTGAGATCATCGCCGTGGCTGGCAACGTGGGCCAGAACGACGAACTGGACGGCCTGGAGGAGAAGGCCATCAAGACCGGCGCCTCCAAGCTGTATGTGGCGGATC